>NZ_DLTK01000058.1:461-17754 GCF_002500885.1 Brevundimonas sp. UBA7838 | reverse complement strand
CGCGACCGGCTCGACCAGACCCGCGCCCGCCGCCTCCGTATCCATGGCGTGCAATGCGGCCGAATCCTGCGCCGTCAGCGCCGCCGCCATCCCGCCCTGCGCCCAGGCGGACGAACAGGCGTTCAACAACGGCTCTGGCGTCACGACGAGCACCTTCGCGCCGGCCTTCGCCGCCTCCAGCGCGGCAGACAGCCCCGCCAGGCCCGCCCCGACGATCAGAGGTCCGTCATGCCGCGTTCGGTTCATCGTCCAAAGCCCAAATAGTTGAGGCCCAACTGCACCGCGCCGGCCGGATCGCCCCCGGTCATCGGCATTAGGGCGCCGACGGCCGCCGCCGCGCACACCACGAGGGTCAGTAGATAGAGCGCCAGGCTCTTGGCCGCCTCGGGCCAGCTCAGCGTTCCCCAGGCCGCGCGCCAGACGCCACGCTTCAGATGGCTGAACACGGACAGGGCCAGAAAGGCGGCCAGAATGAACCGCCCGGTCGTCAGCCCCCACCAGACCACCGCCACGCCGATGATCAGCAGCACGATCTGCTCCAGACGCGGATGCACACGCGTCAGCACCGGGCCTAGAGCCTTGGATCCATCCAGAGGCGGCGCCGGGACGAGGTTCACCAGATTGAGCATGGCGATGAAGAAGGCGCCCATCAGCCACTCTCCCTGCCCCAGAACCATCCAGACCCCGACGAAGGGAATCATCGCCAGTAGGCCGAAGGCCGGTCCGGCCAACGACACCAGAACCCCGTCCCACTCGCTTTTCGGCTCACGCCGCGCCTTGGCGAGGCCGCCCAGGAAGGGGATGATGTAGATGCGGGCCGGCCCCATGCCGAGCTTGTTCATCGCCAGGGCATGGCCCGCCTCATGAACGAACAGGCCGATCAGCACCGCGCCCGCCACGATGGCGCTGCCCGTGATCCACCACAGGAAGCCGCCCATCAGCGCCGTGGACAGCATCGCCCAGACCAGGCTTTGGTCCTTCTCAACCGGCGCTTCGGCTGCGAGCGCCGGCGCGGTGCCACGCGCCGATGTCGTTTCGGGCTTGGCGTCCCAAGGCCCGGGCGTGCGGCCCTGCGTACGGCCAGGCGTCTGATCTGTGGTGTCTGTGTTGCTCATGGCGTCCAGATGGGCGCGGACGACCGTCCCGTCGCCGGGACCGATCGCCGCGTCACGCTCAGATCAGCTCCACATCGACGTGGTGGCGCGCCTTGACCAGATCGTAGCGCGCAGGAATGGCGGGCGGCGGCAGGTCGATCATTCGCTGCACCGCCAGGCGTCCACGTTTAATCATGTCAGAGGGCACGGTCACCTCGAACTGCATGTGTAGCAGGCAGTCGTGGATGTTCTGCAACGTGATCCGCTTCATATGCGGGCACAGGTTGCACGGGCCGATGAACTGCACGCCCGGCACGTCGCCAGCGACGTTCGAGGCCATCGAACATTCGGTGATCATCACCACCTGTTTGGGCCGGCGCGCCTCGACATAGTCGGTCATCGCCGCCGTCGAGCCGGCGAAGTCCGCCGCCGCCAGCACGTCCTCAGGGCATTCGGGGTGGGCCAGGATCTCGGCCCCCGGATAGGCGGCGCGCATCTCGGCGATATCGGCGACCGTGAACCGCTCGTGCACCTCGCAGCGACCTTTCCAGGCGATGATGCCGACCGTCGTCTGGGCCGCGACATTGCGCGCCAGGAACTCGTCCGGGATGAGGATGACCCGATCCACACCCCATTCCTTGGCCGCCCATTCGACCACTTGAACAGCATTGGCGCTGGTGCAGCAGATGTCTGTCTCGGCTTTCACATCGGCGGTGGTGTTCACATAGGTCACGACCGGCAGGCCCGGATAGCGCTGCTTGATCAGCCGCACATCCGCCCCCGTGATCGACGACGCCAGCGAGCACCCGGCGCGCAGGTCCGGGATCAGCACCGTCTTCTCGGGCGACAGGATCTTGGACGTCTCGGCCATGAAGTGGACGCCCGCCTGGACGATCACCCTTGCGTCCGACCGCGCGGCCTCCTTGGCCAGGCCCAGGCTGTCGCCGACATAGTCGCCGACCCCGTGGAAAATCTCGGGCGTCATATAGTTATGGGCCAGGATCACGGCGTCGCGTTCACGCTTCAGCCGGTTGATCTCGCTGATCAGGCGCGCCTGCGCGGGCCATTCCAGCGGCGTGACGTGGTCCTTGACCTTGGCCCACACCCCCGCGGTTTCCCGCTCTAGCTCTTTCGTCAGACCAAAGGCGCCGTCAGCCATGATCATCTCCATACCCTTATGCTCACATTTAGCATAAGCAGGCGCAATGTAGGCCGATGCGGGCGCTGTGCAAGAGGAAATGCATACCTCTTCCTGCAAGTCACCGACGACCGCGATTCGCAAAAACCGTTCCCAAGTGGGCGGATATCGCCTAGATGGCAGCCCACTTCTTTGCCGCCAAGCGCCTATTCACGACATTTCCATGCAGGACACCATCCGCCGCATCCTCACCGCCCGCGTGTATGACGTGGCGGAGGAAACGCCCCTCGACCCGCTGCGCCGCCTGTCGGCCCGGCTCGACCGGCCCGTTCTGCTGAAGCGCGAGGACTTGCAGCCGGTGTTTTCGTTTAAGATCCGCGGCGCCTACAACAAGATCGCCGGCCTGTCGGCGGATGAACTGTCCAGGGGCGTCATCTGCGCCTCGGCCGGCAATCATGCGCAGGGTGTCGCCTTGGCGGCCGCACGTCGCAACATTCCCGCCATCATCGTCATGCCCACCACCACACCTGGCATCAAGGTTGCGGCCGTGCGCGCCCTTGGCGGCGAAGTGGTTCTGCATGGCGACAGCTTCGACGAAGCCTATGCCCACGCCCGCCATCTGGAAAGCCAAACCGGCGCGGCGTTCATCCATCCCTTCGACGACCCCGACGTCATCGCGGGCCAAGGCACGGTGGGCCTCGAGATCGCCCGTCAGCACGCCGACCCGATCGAAGCCATCTTCGTGCCCATCGGCGGCGGGGGCCTGGCCGCCGGGGTCGCCGCCATCGTCAAATTCCTACGACCCGAGACCCGGATCATCGGCGTCGAGCCGGTGGATGCCCCGACGATGAAGTCCGCCATCGACGCCGGCGAGGTGGTGACCCTAAACGAGGTCGGTCTGTTCGCCGACGGCGTCGCCGTGCGTCGAGCCGGGACCGAGACCTTTCGGCTGTGCAAGGATCTGCTGGACGAGATCGTGTTGGTGGACACCGACGCCATCTGCGCCGCGATCAAGGACATCTTCGACGACAGCCGCGCCATCGCCGAGCCCTCGGGCGCCGTGGCATTGGCGGGGCTGAAGGCTTGGGCCGCCGCCCACCCCGGAAGCGGCAGTCTGATCGCCATCAACTCGGGCGCCAATCTGAACTTCGACCGGTTGCGCCACGTCGCCGAACGGGCCGAGATCGGAGAGGGCGCCGAGGCGCTGCTGGCCGTGGCGATGAAGGACGACCGCGACGACTACCGTCGATTCCTGGACAGTCTGGACGGTCGTTCGGTCACCGAGTTCAACTATCGCTGGTCCGGCGACGGGCAGGCGCAAATCTTCGTCGGCGTGGCCCTGCGAAACGGTCCGCACGAGCGCGACGACCTGATCGCGGCCCTGCGTTCGGGCGGCTACGCCGTCGAGGACATGAGCGACAATGAGACCGCCAAGCTGCATGTCCGCTACATGGTCGGCGGCCGCACTGTCGGCCTGCTCCACGAACGCATCCTGCGCTTCCAGTTCCCCGAACGCCCCGGCGCCTTCCTGCGGTTCCTGAACAGCCTCCAGCCCGCCTGGGCCCTGACGCTGTTTCACTATCGCAACCACGGCGACGACGTCGGCCGGGTGCTGGCGGGCATCAGCGTACCGCCCCGGGAACAGGGCCAACTGACCGCCGCCCTGGCCGATCTGGGCTACCCTTACGTCGATGAGACCGCCAATCCGGCGTGCCGGCTGTTTCTGGACGGCGCATGACTACGTAGCGCCGCCTTAACGGGGTGTTTGGGGAACGGGGCGCATAAGCGCGGGCCTACGGAGCCCGTCATGTCTGCGTTCAATCGCCTGTCCATCGCCCTGAAGCTCGCCGTCGTGGCGGGGCTCGCCATCGGCGCCTTGATGATCGTCGCGGCCATCGGTGTGACGGCCTATTCCGGCGCGATCGTCCGCGACATGGCGGGCCGGTACGCCGAAAGCGCTGCGCAAGAGGCCTCGCAAGAAATCCGCAACGAGATCGTCTCGGCGGGCACGGGCGCCAAAACCCTGGCGGCAACCCTGGGCGCCGCACGACAGACGGGCCTGACCGACCGCGCCGCTTATATGGCCCTGGTCAAGCCGAACGCCGAAGCGACCGATCAGGTCATGGGCGCCTGGTTCATGGCCGCCCCTGACGCCGTCGGCGCCGACGCCGCCCACATTGGTGATGCGGCGACCAGTTCGAACGTCAACGGACGACTTTCAGTCTATTGGGTGCGCCGCGACGGCCAGATTTCCCTGGAACCTGAGGCAGACGGCTCGGACTTCGAACAGGCCTATTACACCGAGCCGATGGCCAGCGGCGCGCCGGTCGTGGTCGAACCGTACGAAGAGAACATTGGCGGCGGCAAGGTCGCGATGACCTCGGTCGCCTATCCGGTGCACGCCAACGGCCGCATCATCGGCGTCGCGGGCCTGGATATCACCTTGGCCAACCTGTCGCAGCGTCTGGCGGCGATGAAACCGCTGGGCACAGGCCGCGTGACCTTGGTGTCGAACAAGGGCGTCTGGGTCGCCCATCCGGACGCCGCAGTGCGAGGTCAAGCCTATGCGGACGCTGGCGCGGACATCGTGCGCAACGTCATCGCCAAACGACAGGCCCAGGCGGTCGAGGGCGTCAGCGTGAACGGCGAGCCGGTTCGACGTCTGGTTCAGCCCGTGATCCTGCCCGGCCAAAAGGCGACCTGGGCCGTCGTGCTGGACATCCCCGTCAAGACGATCGAGGGCCCGGCGCGGCAGTTGGCCTTGATGCTTCTGGTCGGCGGCGTTCTGATCATCGCCGCCATCATCGTCGCCCTTCTGATCACCAGTGACCGTCTGATCCGACGCCCACTGGCGCGTCTGACGGCCGATGTGCAGACCATGAGCGACGGACGCTATGACATCCCCGTGGCCGGCGCGGACAAGGCCGACGAACTGGGCCGGATTGCGCGGGCGCTTGAGGGGTTCCGGCTCGAGCTTGCCGACGGACTGGCGCGGCGCGACCAGCAACAGCGCGAACGTGCGGCCGCCGAGACCGATCGTCGCCGCCACGCCGAGGAGACCGAGCTTTTCGCCGCCTCGCAAACCCGCGCCGTCGAGACTTTGGGCGAAGGTCTGTCGCGCCTCGCCGCCGGCGAACTGGCTTGGCGGATGCCGGAGGCGGGCTTCACCGCCGACACGCGTCGCATCCCGGAAGATTACAACGCCGCCCTGCATCAGTTGCACACAACGATGACCGGCATCTGGACCACGGCTCAGTCGATGCGCGGCGGATGCCAAGACATCGCCGCCGCCGCCGACAGCCTGTCGCGCCGGACCGAACAGCAGGCCGCCGGTCTGGAGCAGACCGCCGCCGCGCTGGATGAGCTGACGCAGACGGTGCGCAGCAGCGCCGAAAACGCCGAGCGCGCCCGAGACATCACTCAGGCCGCTCAGGCGGCGGCGGACAAGGGCGAGGCCGTCGTGCAAGACGCAATCGGCGCCATGTCAGAGATCGAGCAGTCCTCGACCCAAATCAACCAGATCGTCGGCGTCATCGACGAGATCGCCTTCCAGACCAGCCTGCTGGCCCTGAACGCCGGCGTCGAGGCCGCCCGGGCCGGGGAAGCCGGACGCGGCTTCGCCGTCGTCGCATCCGAGGTGCGGGGCCTGGCCGAACGGTCAGCCAGCGCCGCCAAGGAGATCAAGGCGCTGATCGCCCTGTCGCAAAGCAATGTGCAGCGCGGATCCGATCAGGTGTCGCTGACGCGCGATAGCCTCAGCGCCATCGCTGTCCAGGTGGCGGAGGCCAACGCCCTGGTTCGCACCATCGCCGCCGCGACGCGCGAACAGTCCGTCGGCATCGGCGAGATCAATGTGGCGATCAATCAGATGGATCAGTTCACGCAGCAGAACGCCGCCATGGTCGAGGAATCCACAGCCGCCAGCCACGCCCTGACGAACGAGGCCGGCGAACTGGAGGGTCTGATCAGCCGCTTCGACCTGGGTCAGGCGGCGCAATCGAGACGCGCCGCCTGATCAAGCGACGGGCGCCACATTAGAGCCCGTCTGACAATCTTCACGCCTTGTCGATGGCGGAGGCGATCTGATCGCTGGAATGGCCGGTCAGATCCTTGGCGATCTCGCCGACCAGCTTGGCTTGAAGGTCCTTGTGCCAATGCTTGCGCAGTTCGCCGAGCGTCTTGGGCGCTGCGATCACGAGCAGTTCGTCGATCTTATTGGTGACCGACCATTTGTTCAGCACCTCGGCGACGCCCATGGCGAAACCGTCCTCGGCCTGGGTGTCATTGTCGGGGTTGGCTTCATTGGATCGGCGGCCGGCCGAACCCGAAACCCGATCCGCGATGGCCGGGGTTTCCAGCGGCGTCAGCTTGATGTCCGAAGCGTTCGTATTCTTGAACAGGGCCAGCTTCTCGCCATCGACCACCGCCACCAGCGCGCCATTGGAAAGTTTCATCGTCGATACTCCAGTCTGTAGGGATCGAGACAACGAACCGGGACGCAGGCCGTTGCCTCGCGCCGCCGATCCCATAGTGTCGCGCGACAAAACCGCCGGGAGATGAACCATGCCTGACGTCCTGCCGCTGGACCGCCGCCGCCTGATGGCACTGGGCGCATCGGGCGCCGCGGCTGCGATCCTGCCGGGGTGCGCGACCATGACGGCTGCCTCGCCACGCCAGTCGGTATGGACCTTCGATCGCCTGACCGACATCGGGGGGATCGAAACCCGCGTCGAGGGCGCGCCGAGCCTGGTCGACAGCCCCTTTGGCCAAGCGGTTCAGTTCGACGGCGTGGACGACGCCCTGTTCATCGATCAGCATCCGTTGGCCGGAGCCGAGACCTTCACGTTCGAGGCCCTGTTCCGACCCGACGGCGGCGCCTTCGAGCAACGCTGGTTTCATCTCGCCGAAGAGGCGCCGGCCGGTCAGCCGCCGTCGCAGACGCGCTTCCTGTTCGAGATACGCGTGGTTCAGGACCGTTGGTACCTGGACGCTTTCACGCGCGGGCCCGGCTACAACCACACCCTGATCTTCCCCGAGCGGCTCCATCCCTGCGGACAGTGGTTTCACGTCGCGCAAACCTTCGACGGCGTCCTGTACCGCGCCTATGTCGACGGCGTTCTGCAGGGCGAACACCCGGTGCCGTTCACGCCGCAAGGGCCAGGCCGCGCCTCGGTCGGTTGCCGCATCAACCGCGTGAATTACTTCAAGGGCGCGGTGCGTCAGGCCCGCTTCACCCACGCCGCCCTGCCGCCCGAACGGTTCACGCGGGGCTAACGACAGGCGCTGCGCGCCAAGCCTCGCCAAATCCTCCAGGTTGCGCCTATGGCCATACGACCGATGGGGAGCGACAATCATGCTGAGAATTTTGGCTGCAGCACTGGCGCTGTCGACGGCTGCCTTAACGACGGCCCCCGCGCCGGCTCTCGCGGCGGCCGTCGCCGATACGCCGCAGATGTCGCGTCAGGAAGCCCGAGCTCACGACCTTTTCGTTCAGGCCAACACCGACTTTCAACGACGGGGCTATCCCGCTCTCGCCCGGCGTCTTCCCGCGCTTCGTCAGGCGCTGGATCGGATGTCTGCGGATTATGGACAGTTGGTCGAGCAAGCAGGCCAGCACGTTGTGAGAGTCACCGATCCCGGCGACGTGCTGCTGATGATGGTCGGCCTGTTGGCAGCCGCCGGGAAGAATGGAAATGGCGCCAAGGGCGCTACGGCCCTGCCCAACGTCTATGGCGACATCGCCCTGATGCTCGCCTCGGAAGCCGTTGAGGCGCGTCGGTACGAAGAGGGCATCAGCTATCTGGATCGCGCGCTGAAGGTACAGCCGAAAAACTAGTTGTTGCTTGTCGAAAAGGCGGCCGCCCTGCAGGGGTTGGGACGTTGGGACGACGCCCTGGTTCTGGCTGACGCCGCATTGGCGGACGACGATATGGAGATGCCTTTGCATCGCGGCCCGTTCCATCGCCGGCGCGGTTTTAGCCTGATCGAACTGGGTCGATTGGACGAGGCGAAGGCCGCCTATGAGGCCGCGCTCAAAATCGATTCCGACGACGCAAACGCCAAACGCGAACTGGAATATATCGCTGAGCTGAAGGGCGGCGCATCGCCAACTGCGCCCCCAAAGATCTCTCCTCTTTCACCGTCGCCTGCCCCACCAACTCGCTAAAAGAGCCGGCCCCCCGCTTCATGCGCCAGGAGCCAGCGTTTGCGCTCCAGCCCGCCGGCATAGCCGGTCAGCGTCCCGTTCGCTCCGATCACGCGGTGGCATGGCACGATGACGCCGACCGGATTGGCGCCGTTGGCCAGACCCACGGCGCGGACGGCCTTGGGCGCGCCGATGGCCGCAGCGAGATGACCATAGGTGCGGGTCTCGCCGGTCGGGATGTCGCGCAACGCCTTCCACACCGCGCGTTGGAAATCCGTACCGCCGGTGCGGACCGTGATGGCGTCGAAGGCGGTCAGGTCGCCGCCGAACCACGCCTCGACCGCCCGACGCACCGGCTCCGGCGCGCGGCCTTCGGTCAGCACGACCTCACCGTAGTGTCGGCGCAGCAGCAGGCGCAGACGGGCTTCGTAGTCGTGGAAATCCAGCGCGCGCACCGCGCCGTCGGCGTCGGTGACGACCAGCACCTCGCCTACCGGGGACGGGATGCGATCCAGGGTCAGATGCATGTCAGGCTGCTCGGTCATTTCGCCGTTCCTCGCTCAGGGCGCAATAGAGTGCGCCATAGGCCCGCCACGGCCGCCACCGCTCGGCGCGCGCCAGCAGCGCGGCGTCCGTCGTCGTCAGCCGGTCGCTGGGCGCATCCTCACCCGCATCGATCCAGTCGCCCGCAAGCCTCAACCCCGGCCTAGCCCTGATTGCGGCATACAGAACGGGATCGGCCGACAGGTCGCGCGTGATCGCCTCGGGATCGGCGGCGAGGTCAAACACGCGCCGCACCCGCGCCAGCACGCCCGGCAAGGCTTTCAGATTGTCGATCCGCGCCTCGACCGCCGCCTTGCCTTCACCGGCCGGCCGAACCGTCACCGCGCCATCGGTTTCGTCCACGTCCAACCGAAGCCGCCGCGTCCAGGCGCCGTCCACCACCGCCTCGTCCGCGACATCGCGCGTCGCCAAGGTCGTCATCATGGCGTCCCAGTCATAGGGCGGGCGGTAGGACAGACCGATCTTGATCACCCCGCCCGGTTCCGCCTCGACCTTGCGACGCCGCAGGTCGGACGGTGCGCGCCCATACAGGGCCTGAAACGTCTCATTGAATCGTCGTACGCTGCCGAAACCCGACGCCATCGCCACCTCGGCCATCGACAGGGTGCTCTCGTGGATCAACTGTTTGGCCAACAGCACGCGCCGCGTCTGGGCCACGCTGACCGGGGCCGCGCCCAGATGCTGGCGGAACAGGCGGCGCAGCTGCCGCTCGCCCATGCCCAGCCGTGTCGCCAGTGCGTCCGTGTCGCCGACATCCAACGCCCCCGCCTCGATCAGGGCCAGGGCCCGGCTTACAGTGTTGGACGTGCCGCGCCAGGCGCCCATTTCCGGCGCCGTCTCGGGCCTGCACCGCAGACAGGCCCGCAAGCCAGCCGCCTCGGCCGCTGCGGCGCTGGGGTGAAAGGCCACATTCTCGCGCTTCGGCGTCCGCGCCGGGCAGACGGGCCGACAGTAGATGCCCGTCGAGGTCACGCCGGTGAAGAAACGCCCGTCGAAACGGGCGTCCCGCGCCACGACGGCGCGCCAGCAGGCCTTCTGATCCAACAGCTGATCCATGCCCGCAGGATGCGCCGCCCGCCCGACGATGTCTCGCGGTTTTCGGACATGGATCGGATCAGTCTCTCAGGAAGAACAAGGCCTCCACCGTCGTGTCCAGGGCCCGCGCCAGTTCCAGGGCCAGCACGGTCGAGGGCACGAAGACGCCGTTCTCGACCGTGTTGATGGTCTTGCGCGAGACGCTGGCCTTGTCGGCCAGCCCCTGCTGCGTCAGGCCTGCGGCGGTGCGCGCCTCCTTCAGCCGCGAGCCGAGCCTGGGATCACCCATCGCGACCGGCCTCGCGATCCAGCCAGGCGAATCGCAGACCCGCTGACGCCCCGCCCAGCGCCAGGACATAGGGCAGAGCCAGCACGCCATAGTCCGCGCGCCACAGACCCAGACCCAGCGCTACGGTCACCCCGCCCATCAGCACGACGAAGGCCAGGATCATCGATCGCGCCCGCAGCACCTGCGTCAGCTCGTCTTCCATCAAGCGGCGATTTTTCTGCGCATTCCAATCCCAGCCCATGACGAGCACGGGAATCAGCCAGCCGTACAGAACCGGCAGCAGGATCTGCACATAGGCGCCGAGGTTGTGGTCGCCGCCCAGGACCCTCTGCATGGCGAGATGCGCCTGAGCCATGAACAGCAGCAGCACCAACGGATAGAGGACCAGCTGTTGCGTACGCCCCCGCTGCAGCTTTTCGCGGCGGGCGCCGTCACGGCTTTCCGCCACATCGATCGGCTGACCGGGGCGGCCGCACCAGGCCATCATGGCGCCGATGATCATCAGCCCGAAACCGAAGCCGGCCGCCACGCCCGCGGTCGTCGCCTGATCGCCCTCCGTTCCATGCATGAGCGCGAAACCGGCGCCGCCGGCCAAGGCGGCGGCGCCGATGACGAGCATGGCGACGCCGCCCCACCAGTATCGACGCCGGCTCGACTGCACCCGCAGAACCGCGGCGTTTTCGTCCTTGTTCACGACTTCCTCCTGAAGTAACCTTGAGGTGACATATCACCTATAGGTTACACGCCGTCAAGAGGAGATGTCGCCTTATCGACCGACGACCAGTCGCGCCGCCGCCCGGATGACCCGCACCACCTCTGCGGCGAAGGCCCAGACGACCACGACCATCAGGATCGTCGCCACCCCGCCGACATCGTCGCCGGAGCGGCCGATGAGAACCCGAATCCGATCCACGAAATCGGTGACGCTGCCGACCCAGATCAGCGGCGACAGCGCCGACCAGAACCAGACCCACAGCAGGCCCCAGGCGGCGGCGATCCCGAAAGCCAGGTCGCCCAGCGCCGTGACCCGCACATTGCCACCCGACGCCGCTCGCATCAGATCGAAGCCGATACGGCAGGCGGCGAACAGGGCGACCGGCCAATAGGCGACCCGCACTATGTCGGCCAGAATGCGCCCGTAATCGACGCCGTCGACGACTCCGGCCAGTTCCTCCGGCCGGATCGGCGCGACCTGCAACAGGCCCGTCCACCACAGCAGCATCACGGTCCAGCCGATGGCGCTGGCCACCGCACGCGCTACGGGCGACATCTCGGCGCTCTTGCGCACGGCGCGGCCTGACTTGGCCTGACCCATGTTCCGTCCCGACCAGTCGCCGTTCGCCAGCTTCTGTCCCCACTGTTCGGCGTCGAATTCGCCACCCAGCTCGAACAGGCCCAGATCCTTGACGCGCCATTTGGCGATGAAGTCAGGCTTCTTAGACTGACGCTCCAGCACGAAGCCGACGGCGGTGAGCAGGCCGACAACCGTGATCGCGCCGCTGATCAGGCTGGAAATGCCCTGCCCGATCGCCTGGCCCACATAGACGTCGCCGACCAGAACCCGCACCGCCAGGCCGATCAGGGTGACGGCCGCCATCACCGTCAGCCCGACCTTCAGCCCGAACATCCACCACGGATAAAGCTCAGGCCCGATCAGCGCCTGCGGTCCTGCGCGATAGCGCGCCGCTACGCTCAGCGGGTGACCGACTTCGCGCAGCAGGCCCTCGACCTCGTCGTCGGTCGGCGCCCGGCCCAGATGCGCCTCCAGCGCCTCCAGACGCCCCATGATCTCGTCGCGCAGCTCGGCGACGATGTCGTCACGGTTGTCCTTCGGCAGCTGGGCCGCCACGGCCTTCAGAT
This sequence comes from Brevundimonas sp. UBA7838, assembly GCF_002500885.1. Classification (NCBI taxonomy): domain Bacteria; kingdom Pseudomonadati; phylum Pseudomonadota; class Alphaproteobacteria; order Caulobacterales; family Caulobacteraceae; genus Brevundimonas; species Brevundimonas sp. UBA7838. Next base: position 5,629 of record NZ_DLTK01000058.1, on the reverse strand, counting down.
AACGCTCGACCAGGTCCATGCCGGTCTCTCCCTCTTTCCCGATGTTCACAGCATCTTCTCCAGCGAGGCCGACAGGCCGCGCCATTCCACGGCGAGCCGTTCCAGCATCGCCTCCCCGCGCGACGACAGGCGGTAGAACCGCTTCTTGCGCCGCTCCTCCTCGCGCCATTCGCTGTCCAGCAGCCCCTGGCTCTCCAGCCGGCGCAGCAGCGGATAGAGGGTGCTCTCCTCCATCTCGACCCCGACCTCGCCCAAGGCGACCCGCAGCGAATAGCCGTATTGCTCGCGCCTGAGACTGGCCAGCACGGCGAGGATCAACGACCCTCGCCGCAGCTCCAGCCGCAGACTCTCGAACAGCAACGCCTCGTCGTTTTCGCTCACCCGCCGCCTCCATACGCCACATAGTGTGTGGCGCACAGTGTATGGGACATACTGTGCGAGGGAGTCAAGCTGAACCGACCGCAACCCAGCGCAACTCAGCGCGCTATGGCGAGACACGCCCTCACGCACTAAGTTCTGTTCATGAACCGTTCTTCGACGCCGAAGCCCGCCGCCGCCAAGCCGGCCAAGCCCGTTCACGTGCCCAATCCGGGAGTGCAGGAGGCCTCGGCCGCCTTCATCCGCGACACGGGCCAGAAGGGTGGCAAGATGCCGATGTTCGCCCCGGTCGCCGGCCCGCGCCTGACGCCGGAGGAGCCGGTCGCCGCGCCCGCCGACTGGGTGCCGCACCGCCCCTCGCACGAGGGCAAGAAGAAGGGCGGGCGCTTCCGGCTGGAGACCAAATACACGCCCGCCGGCGACCAACCCGCCGCCATCGCCGAACTGGTGGCCCAGGCCCAGGCCGGGGACCGCGACCAGGTGCTGCTGGGTGTCACCGGCTCGGGCAAGACCTTCACCATGGCCAAGGTGATCGAGGAAACCCAGCGCCCTGCCCTGATCCTGGCCCCGAACAAGACGCTGGCGGCCCAGCTCTATTCTGAATTCAAGTCGTTCTTTCCAGATAACGCCGTCGAATACTTCGTAAGTTACTACGACTACTACCAGCCGGAAGCTTATGTTCCTCGGACTGACACCTACATTGAAAAGGACTCAAGCATCAATGAGCAGATTGACCGTATGCGGCACTCTGCTACGCGAGCGATCCTGGAGCGGGAGGATGTGATCGTCGTGGCGTCGGTGTCCTGCATCTACGGCATCGGGTCGGTTGAGACCTATACGGCGATGACGTTCACGCTGAAGGTGGGGGACCAGATCGACGAGGCGAAGCTGCGGGCGGATCTGATCGCGCTGCAGTACAAGCGCAACGACCTGAACTTCGACCGGGGCATGTTCAGGAAGCGGGGCGACGTGATCGAGATCTTCCCGGTCCACCTGGAAGACCGGGCGTGGCGGATCAGCCTGTTCGGGGACGAGCTGGAGGCGATCCAGGAGTTCGATCCGCTGACGGGCAAGAAGACGGCCGATCTGAACGAGATCACCGTCTATGCGGCCAGCCACTATGTGACGCCGCGCCCGACGCTGAACCAGGCCGCCGCCGGCATCAAGGCGGAGCTGAAGGAGACGCTGGACTGGATGATCGAGAACGGCAAGCTGCTGGAGGCGCAACGCCTCGAACAGCGCACCCGGTTCGACCTGGAGATGATGGAGGCCACCGGCAGCTGCGCCGGCATCGAGAACTACAGCCGCTGGCTGACCGGCCGCGCGCCGGGCGAGCCGCCGCCGACCTTCTTCGAATACATCCCCGACAACGCCCTGCTGTTCGTGGACGAGAGCCACGTCACCATCGGCCAGATCAACGGCATGTTCCGGGGCGACTACCGCCGCAAGTCGACGCTAGCGGAATACGGCTTCCGCCTGCCCTCCTGCATCGACAACCGCCCGCTGAAGTTCGAGGAATGGGAGGCCATGCGCCCCCAGACGGTGCACGTCAGCGCCACCCCCGGCCCGTGGGAGATGGAACAGGCGGGCGGCGTCTTCGTGGAGCAGGTGATCCGCCCCACCGGCCTGATCGACCCGCCGGTCGAGATCCGCCCCGTCTCGGGCAAGACCCGCAACCAGGTCGACGACGTCATCGACGAGGTCAAGGCGACGACGGCCAAGGGCTATCGCAGCCTGGTCACCACCCTGACCAAGAAGATGGCCGAGGACCTGACCGAATATATGCACGAGCAGGGCATCCGCGTCCGCTACATGCACTCGGACGTCGATACGCTGGAGCGGATCGAAATCCTGCGCGACCTGCGGCTGGGGACGTTCGACTGCCTGATCGGCATCAACCTGCTGCGCGAGGGTCTGGACATCCCCGAATGCGGCCTGGTCGCCATCCTGGACGCGGACAAGGAGGGCTTCCTGCGCTCGGAGACTTCATTGATCCAGACCATCGGCCGCGCCGCGCGCAATGTGGACGGCCGCGTCATCCTGTACGCCGACCGCATGACCGGCAGTATGGAGCGCGCCATCGCCGAGACCGACCGCCGCCGCGAACGCCAGGTCGCCTACAACACCGAACACGGCATCACGCCCGAAACGGTCAAGCGCGACATCAAGGAGATCATGGACAGCCCCTATGAGTCGCGCGAGATGGATCGCCTGACCAAACCGGGCGTGGCCGAAGCCTCCAAACCCTTCGTCGGCTCCAACTTCCAGGCCGCCCTGCGCGATCTGGAAGGCCGCATGCGCGAGGCGGCCTCCAACCTGGAGTTCGAGGAAGCCGGCCGCCTGCGCGACGAGATCAAGCGCATGAAGCTGATGGACCTGGAGTTCGCCAACGAGGCCCTGACCGGGGCGGGGGAAGCGGTTGACAAGTCGGCGCCGAAACGGTGGCGGGCGGAAGCGGCGGCGGAAGCGCAGGAGCGGTTCAGGAAGGGTCGGCTGTAGGGGATGTGTCTGCTGTCGAACCAACCCCTAGTTCGGTCATGATTCTCTGAACAAGCCACTCAACATCTTTTAGCATTTCAACTGCAAACAAACGTTCAGATGGTATGTAATGGCCGAGATGAAGGGGATTTCCGCACATTTGCACTGACGACGTTGCTACCCCTCCCCATTCTGCGTGTGCATACATTGACCCGACATCATAATAGGCGTCGTAAACATCTTTTGCGCCACACTCAATCGCCGTATCCCTTATGCTTTTATTGTAGAAGGCATTGACTGGCATATCAATAAACATCGCAGCCCGCCTTTCATTTGAAACGTTTTCAAGCTCTTCTACAAATAGGTAGTTAGCTGAAATTCCAATTTCATCGGCTTTTTCTGAGAGAAGACGCGCCCGACCAGCTCCATAAGATCTGTATCGGTCCACAGCTGCATTATCTTTGATAATGTGACTGATCATAATATTAATTTCCGCCAGTGATCGGACCAAGATTGCTCCTTGAGCGTGGGACGCCGATCCCGATATTCCGGCCGATATCGCGATGTCGGTGGCGTACAGGCCAAGCGACGCCAACACCTCGCGCTTCTCATTGTAACCAGATGTTTGAAAATCAGCAGTCAGCCGACGTGTGCAGCAGCGGCGTATCTCGGCGAGCTGAGCCATTATACGTTGTGCACAGTCCTCATAGCTGGAACTGTCTTCATCCGAACTGATATAAATCCCACGACATACGGTGCTTTTCCTTCCCCAATTGTAGAAGGCGTCTACCCAATCTCGATTATGTTCAGCCTCTTCCCGGTCGTGATTTAACCAACCATTCCTCATTGATCGCGCGAAGCCAGAAATCTTGGGCACCGAGTCCGGATTGAAGGCGTAAGCATCAAGATCTGCGGGGTCGAGAAGGCCCGAATTGAACGATATTTTGTCTTGGACGATCAAGTTGACGAGCATCAAAAAGGCAATGTCCGTCGCCGGTCGAGAATTCTGAGGGGCTGCTTCTGCGACCGCAGCTTCAATAAGATCGTCATCACCTTTCTCCCCCTCTCCGAGCTTCGCTCGCCAACGGTCCGCACCAGGCAGATGGTCAAGCACAGCGAGGGGCCGTAATGCTTTTCGCAATTCTTCTATTGCTAGTATTGGATCGAAAATGAAATCGAATAGATTGATATCTAGATCAGCTAGCCGTTGATGGCTGAAACCGATCAGACCATTTTGCTTCCGGTTGTCATGAAGAACATCCAGAACAGATTTGAAAGCGACAAAAGTCTGCGTTCGATATTGCGCTCGAGTTAGCAGGACGAGCCAGAGGTAGTCGGGAAGATGATCGTGATACCACGAGACTGATTTGATCGGCGCGATCTTATCTAGGGCCTTCCAAGGAGATGGAATTTTTCCCTTCTCCACCTTCATTCGAGAAAGCGGTTCTCTGCGTGATTTGGCTTTACGCTTTTTCATGCCGTCTCCGGTTTGGATTGAAGCCGATTCTTAGCCATCACATCTAAAGCGGCACTTTAAAAGGACTCCAAGTTCCGTGGTTGACCAACACCCGCGCTACACAGCTCGGGGAGATCCGGCATTTGCGCTCCACGCCTCTTGATCGGGGACGCGGTTCAGTTGAGAGCTGCTGCTCTTCATTTCGGCGGCTGTGGCGGCACGCGTCAGGCCTGGGTCTTCATCGCCGTTCCGATTCCTTCTCCCCTTGCGGGAGAAGGTGGCCGAGCGGAGCGAGGTCGGATGAGGGGTTGCGCGGGCCCAGATAGCCCATGGTGAACCTACCCCTCATCCGCCCCTGCGGGGCACCTTGTCCCGCAAGGGGAGAAGGAATGTGGGGGCAGGATTGCAATCGCGGCGTATGCGCGGAACAACTTCGGCATGGATGACTGGCTGCTCTCTCGCGCCAAGGCGATGCGTCGCGAGCCCGTTCTGTATGAGCGGCGGTTGTGGGCGATCTTGCGGGATCGGGGGCTGGAAGGGCTGAAGTTTCGGAGACAGGTGGTGATGGGGCGGTACATCGCTGACTTCGTCTGTCTGAGGCATCGGCTGATCGTCGAGGCGGACGGGCCGCAACATGAGGATCGGGTGGAGGACGCCGAGCGGGATGCGTGGTTTCGCGAGCAGGGGTTTCGGGTGCTGCGGTTTCCCAATCAGATGATCGAGAACCATCGGGAGAAGGTGCTGGCGGCGATCGTGGCGGCGACGCGGGAGCGGTTGGTGGGGGATTAGAGGATTGTCGGTTGGCGGTTGCGCGACCCCTCATCCGACCTCGCTTCGCTCGGCCACCTTCTCCCGC
>NZ_DLTK01000058.1:0-326 GCF_002500885.1 Brevundimonas sp. UBA7838 | reverse complement strand
TCTCCCGCAAGGGGAGAAGGATTGATGGTCAGAGCTCATCCAGCGTCTTCTCCCACTCCTCCATCGTCACGATCCCGCGCCACGTGCCGAGGTAGAGGTCGATGCCCTGGGAGATGCGGCGGTCTTGTTCGCGTTCGATGACGGGGTCGAGGCCGGCGGCGCGGAGCTGGTCCTCGAGCGCGGCGATGCGGCGGTCCAGCTGGACGCGGCGGGCCAGTTGGGCCTCGCTCCATTCATCGTTGGCGCGGGTCAGCTTCTCCTTGGCTTTCCAGTACTGGCCGCGCAGTTCCCAGTCGCTCTTGTCGCTGGTGTTCATGGCGAAGCGG
>NZ_DLTK01000092.1:0-24975 GCF_002500885.1 Brevundimonas sp. UBA7838 | reverse complement strand
CGCTCTTCCGATCTCGCCGCCACGCCTGCGACTGCTCCCGCCGCGACCGGCCCGCAGGCCTATCAGCCGTCAGCGGCCCCCAACGCCCAGCCTCGGCAAACTGTGCAGTAACCTTAAGTGTAATCCCCACGCTGACGTTTCGTCTCGACAGCGCGCACTGTTCGACCAATGATCTTCGAACGCTCCGTCAGAGAGCGATGACATCGAGGATCCGCGCCATGATCGGCGAACTGCTTTACGTGGCGCACCGCATGCGCCGGGCCATCATACTCGCCGTTCCGGCGGTCGGAACCGTGATGATGGCCGCCGTCGCCCAGCACTATCACCTGCTGCCGTAGGTCTTTGAACCCGGTTTCGGATTGGCAGGGCGCGCCAGCGCGTCTATCACCGCGCCTTCCCGAGATCTGAGCCCGACCAACGCCATGTCCGACACGCCCCCCGATCGCCTTTCGGTCGACCCGTCCAGCCCGCATCACAACGCCGAGGTCCTGCAACGCGGCGTCGGCATTCGCTTCAAGGGCGAAGAGAAGACCAATGTCGAGGAATATTGCGTGTCCGAAGGCTGGGTGCGCCTGGCGCTCGGCAACCGCGTGGATCGCAGGGGCAAGGCTCTGACCGTGAAACTGCAGGGTCCGGTCGAACCCTATTTCCAGAACGACTGAACCTACCTAGGGTCCGGCTCTCATCTGAGTCCGGAGCCTGCTTATGTCCATCCGTCTGCTGACCGCCAGCGCCGTCGCCCTGGGTCTTGTCGCGTTTACCCCCGCGGCCCATGCTCAGGATGCGGCGACGGTGCAGCAGGCGATCGTGGTGCGCGACGCCGCGATGCGCTCGAACATCGCCATGGACTATGTCACCCAACTGACGACGCGGTTCGGCGCGCGCTCGGCGGGTTCGCGTTCCGAACAGCAGGCCGCCGCCTGGGCCGCCGACTATCTGCGCGCCAACGGCTTCCAGAACGTCCGCATCGAAGAGTTCCCGCTGGTCGGCTGGGAGCGGGGCGAAAGCTCGGCCGCCATCGTCGGTGACAACGCCCAGGCCCTCGTCGCTGCGGCTCTGGGCCACTCTCCGGCCACACCACGCAACGGCGTCGAGGCGGAGGTCGTGCGCTTCTCCACGTTTGAAGACCTGCAGGCCGCGCCCGAGGCCACCGTCCGCGGCAAGATCGTCTATGTCGACTTGGGTCAGATGCACCCGATGCAAGACGGCTCGGGCTATGGTCCTCAGACCCGCGTGCGCGGCGCCGGCCCCGGCGTGGCGGCGGCCAAGGGCGCGGCGGCCTTCGTCATGCGTTCGGTGGGTTCGGACGAAGACCGGATGCCGCACACCGGCACCACCCGCTATGTCGACGGCAAGCCGACCATTCCCGCCTTCGCCCTGGCCGCGCCCGACGCCGATCAGGTCAGCCGCCTGGTCGCCCTGGGCCAGCCGGTGCGCATGCGCCTAACCTCGACCGCCCGCACCTATCGCACCACCAGCCAGAACGTCATCGGCGATTTGCCCGGCGCGACCCGGCCCGACGAGATCATCGTCCTGGGATCGCACATGGACAGCTGGGACCTGGGCACCGGCGCCATCGATGACGGGGCAGGGGGCGCCATCACTATCGCCGCCGCCAAGGCCATCGCCGACAGCGGCCGTCGCCCGGCCCGCACCCTGCGCGTCATCTTCTATGGTTCGGAAGAAGTGGCTCAGCCGACCGCCCAAACCGGCAACGGCGGCGGCGTCTACGCGCGCGGCCAGGGCGCAGCGCTGGACAAGCACATCATCGCCGGCGAGAGCGATTTCGGCGCCGACCGCGTCTATGCCCTGCGCCTGCCCGCCGGCGCGCAAGGCTCGGACTTCCAGAAGGCCGCGACCCGCGTCCTCTATCCGATCGGCGTCCTGGCCTCCGATCGCGTCGAGACCGAAGGCGGCGTCGATGTCGGACCGATGGGCCCGCTGGGGGTGCCCTTCTTCGGCCTCGCTCAGGACGGAACCCGCTATTTCGACCTGCACCACACCGCCAACGACACGCTCGACAAGATCGATCCGGCACAACTGAACCAGAACGTCGCCGCCTGGGCCGGCCTGCTGTGGCTGATCGCCGATTCGGACGTGGACTTCCGGGCGATGAAGCCCGCGACCACGCCGGCGACGCGCTAACCCCGCTTGGCCCCGGCGAACGGGCTGGCTATACAGCCGGTCCGGTCGCGGGCGTGGCGAAACTGGTAGACGCAGCAGACTTAAAATCTGCCGGACGAAAGTCCTTGCCGGTTCAAGCCCGGCCGCCCGCACCACTCCGAACGCCACTCGATCAGAACGGGAAGAAGATCGGGATGGCGACCATGGCGGCGATCCAAGTGATCAGGTTCAAAGGTAGGCCGACGCGGACGAAGTCCATGTAGCTGTAGCCGCCCATGTTGAAGACCAGCACATTGGTCTGGTAGCCGAACGGGGTGGCGAAGGCGGCAGAGGCCGCCATCATGACGCACACCAGGAAGGGTCGGGGATCGACGCCCAGGCTTTCGGCCAAGGCCACGGCGATGGGGGTGATCAGCACCGCGACGGTGGCGTTGGACAGCAGTTCGGTGGCGAACAGCGTCACGCCGTAAAGCACGATCAGGGCGCCCAGCGGTCCCAGGGGCCGGATCACGCCGATCAGACGATCTGCGCCGGCGGACGCCAGCCCCGTGACCTCAATGGCCGTGCCGACCACGACCATCCCGGCGATCAGCAACAGGATTTCAGGACGCAGTCCGGCATAGGCCTCCTCAGGCGTGATGACGCGCAGCAGGATCAGTCCGACGGCGCCGGCGAAGGCCGAGGCGGCGATCGGCGCCCACCCCAGCGCCGCGGACAAGATCACCAGGACGAATACGCCCAGCGAGATCGCGGCCGGCTTCAGGCGCAGCGGGCGATCGGCGGCCCCATACAGTTCGACGTCGCCGAGATGCGCATCGCCCGACCCATCGACCTGGTTTCGTGATCCGCCCAGGCGCGGCAGGCCGAACGGCAGCAGGCGCTTGCGGCGATTGATGGCCTCGGCCTCTGCGCGGCGACGCGCCTCTTCCATTTCCGCCAGACGCGCGGCTTCCGCCTCGTCCATGGCGACCGATCGGCCGAGTTGGCGCGCGCCCACGAAATAGAGCCATAGGCCGCCGACGACGGCGATGGCCAATCCCACGGGCGTGATCTCGAACAGGCCGAAGACCGGCTGGCCGGCGTTGCGGGCCATATCGTTGACCAGCAGGTTGGTCGAGGTGCCGATCAGCGTCAGCAGACCGCCCATGACAGTGACGTGGCTGAGCGGCATCAGAAAGCGTTTGGGCGACAGGCGCAGCGACTGGGCCACGTCGCGGATCACCGGCGCGGCCAAGACCACCACAGGGGTGTTGTTCAGAAAGCCGCCGACCGAACCGCACAGGCCGATGACGATCCAGATGCCTCGGGCGCCGATCCGGGCGGAAAGCTGCGTCGCCTGTCGGATCAGCCAGCCCAAAAGGCCGGACAGTTCAATGGCGTAGGCGATGACGAACAGGCCGGCCAGCGCGATGACCGCAGGACTGGCGAAGGCGCCTTGCACCTCGACCGGCCGCACGACGCCCAGCAGCAGAAGCACGGCGGCCCCCGTCAGGGCGACGACATCGGCCCGCATCTTGCCATGGATCAGGACGCCCACGACGGCGACGAGCACGGCGAGGGCGGCGATCTGGTCGAAAGTCATGAAGCTGTGCAGACCGTCCCCCATGGCTCGCGTCAACCTTTTCGGGTGAGCGCATCCCCCTCAGCGGTTCGCGTGTTAGGGTGGTTCCATGCTCGATCCGATTGCGTCGCCTCGTCCCCAACTCGTCGCGCTTGCATTGTCCCTGGTGGTGCTCGCCGGCTGCCAGCGTGAGCCGCAGCCTGCGCCTGCTCCGGACAAAAAATCCGAAACGCCGCCGGTCGTGACGGTCGCGCCAGCGCCGGTCTTGGACCGCGCCGGCCTGCTTCAGGCCATGGACGTCGCCGCCTCGGCCTTCGCCGCAGGGCGCGAGGTCGGGGGCGCGTCTCTGGCAGGGCGCCGCTTCGTCGTGCGCCAGGCCTTTGGGTGCGGTGAGCCCGGCGACGCCGCCGAGGCTGCGGCCGATGGGCAGGCGACAGTCGCCTGGGCGAAGGATGGTCAGAGCCTGAAGTTCAGCCTGGCGCCGGCGGATTGGTTGCGGTCCGGCCTGATCGGAAACGACGACAACAGCTTGGAGGCGGCCGAAGGCTTCTGGTTGGCCCGGCCGTGGCTGCGCACCGAGGCCTGCCCGGCGATTGCGCCCGGCGCATCGGCTTCAAGCCAGGCCTCGCCTCAAACTTCGGGGCTGGCCGCCGTATTCAAGCCGAACGGCGCGCGGACTGGCCGTCGAAACGGCCGCGCCTATCAGTTCACCCTGCGCGGCGAGGATGGCCAGCCGCCTGTGCCATCAGCACAGGGCTATCGTCTCGTGCTGGAAGGCCGGATGACCACCTTCGCCGACGGCCGCGCCATCCACTGTCGTGCGGCAGCCCCTGATCAACGGCCGGTCTGCATCGGCGCGGCGCAATTCGATCGCGTCGCCTTCGAAGACGCCGACGGCCAGACGCTCAGCGAATGGCGCGACGGTTAGGGCTAGAACAGGCTGATCGGAAAACCGATCAACCCTGATGACTGCAGGTGCTCGATGCCCTCCATGACGGGGATGGCGGCGAGGAAAACCAGGCCGTCGCGCAGGGTGCGGACGAAGAAGGCGGGACGGATGGTCAGTTCGTCGGCGTCGCGCCAGCGAGCGGGCTTGGGCCAGAAGCGCGGCGTGCGGGCGCAGTAGGCGGCATAGGGCGCGCCGAAATGTTCCGCCAGCCAGGCCTCTTCGCGACCGACCGTGCGCAGAAAGACCAGGAAGGTCGCCACGGCGAAGATCGCGCCGATGGTCACACTGCCGGTCTGGGCGCCGACGCCGAAGGCGCCGATGAAGCTGAAGACATACAACGGGTTGCGCGTCATGGAATAGGGGCCGCGATCGACGATTTCCGCCTTCTTGCGTCCGCCGATATAGAGCGAGCACCAGGCGCGGCCGACGATGGCGATGATGATGGCGGCCAGGCCCAGGCCTTCCACCCCTTCGTGCCATTCGCCGTCGAGAGCGGCGACTGAGCGAACGCTGGCGGTCAGGACGATGAGCGCCAGCAGAACCAGACCGGCGAACCATTTGCGACGGCGTTGGACGACGTCGAGCGACAGGGCGGGGGGAACAGGGCTCATGATGATATGTTCAGTGATGCTGCTGAGCGCGGACGAGCAGGGCGCGGGCCTCAGCCTTGCGACCGCGGTCGGCGACGGCGCGGCCGGGACGGGCCGGGGCGTCGATGGCCTTTTGCAGATAACGCGCGGCGCCGTTCCAGTCGTGTTCGCGAACCAGCAGATCGCCCATGAAGAAGTTGGCGTCGACATCGTTGGGCGCCATGGCCAGACCGCGCAGTAGGTAGTCGCGGGCGCGCTGGCGGTTGCCGAAGCCGATCGGGGCGCCCGGCACCTGGGCGTAGAGCGAACCGAGGCTGACATAGACCGAGCCGTTCAGCGCGCGCGGATTGATCCGCTCGGCCTGTTCCAGTTCGGTGCGCGCCTCACGCACGAGGCCCAGGGCGCCGATGCCGCCCTTCAATCCCGCTTCCGAAGCGGTGATGATGGCGTCCCAGACCAGAGGTTCGGCGCGGTTGGGGCATTGGGCCACAACGGCGTCGGCCTGGGTGTTCAGCCGCGCCATTTCCGCCATTCGAACGCCTTGCGGAACCTCGAAGTTCACATGGTCCCACGACTGCTGGAGACCGCGCGCGCGGTCGTCGCAGGCGTCGGCATGGGCGACGGAGGCGATCGTCAGGGGGGCGGCCATCAGGGCCAGGGCGAACAGGGCGGTTTTCATGGCGTGTCTCTCCTTTTGTTCTGTGGTTCAGCCGGCGAACAGGGCGCGGGCCTTCAGGTCGTTGGATTTCAGGGCCCCGTCGATCAGGCCGGGGGCCAGGGCGTTGAGGCGGACGAACAGGCTTTCGGGGAAGCCGAGATAGACGTCGCGGCGATCGTTGCGGATGGCGGCGACGATGCGGTCGGCGATCGGGTCGGGATCGTCGACAGCCATGCCGGTCAGGCGCGCATACTCGTCGACCTTGGCGGAGTTGAACGGCGTTGCGACCGCGCGGGGCGCGACATAGGTGACACCGACCCCCGTGCCGGCCAGTTCGCGGCGCAGCGATTGGCTGAGCGCCCGCATCCCGGCCTTGGCGCTTGAATAGCTGGCGAAGTGGGCGAAGTTGATCGACCCGAAAATGGAGCCGACGTTGGCGATCTGGCCATGCTTGCGCGCCTTCATGTCGGGCAGGACGGCTTGGGCCAGACGCGCCGGCGCGACCAGATTGACCATGTAGGTCGCCAGCAGGTGTTCGGGCGTCTGCTGCTCCAGCGGGCCGAAATGCTGGATGCCGGCGATATTGATCAGAATGTCCCAGGCGCGGCCGCCGGCCTGTTCGGCGACGCTGTCAAGGCCCTGCGGGGTCGATAAATCGCCCACCAGGGTGTGATGGCCCGTCATTGGCGCGCGGGCGACGATCGTGACCCGACCGCCCTCGCGCTCGATCCGCTCGACTACACGACGCCCCAAGGCGCCGGAGCCGCCGGTGACCAAGATGTTGCGATCTTCAAACTGCATCGACCGTCTCCCGCGCTGCGATGTGGGGGATGGAGGCGAAGACCCCGCCGAACAGGCCGAACATCACTTTGGCCATGTGGACGATGGCGGCGCGGTCGTCGGCGTCCGACACCCCGTCCAGCAGTTGCTTGAGGAACAGGATGTGATCCTGATCCAGAGCCCCATGAGAGATCAGATAGGTGAAGGCGGCGGCCGGCAGGCCCAGGCTTTGCTGCACGGCCTCGGCGCCGACGCTGGCCAGTTGGATGCTGGTGCCTTCCAGCACATAGACCATGCCGAAGAAGGCCATCGGATTGATGCGCTGGATGGTGTCATAGGCATAGGCCACCATCAGTTCGGTCGCGACGTTTGGGCCGTCCTGCACGGTCTGATCGGGGTCGCCGCCGGCGGCGCGGATGTCGTTAAGGATCCACTGCTCATGGCCGGTTTCCTCGGCGATATAGTCGTCGAGCGCGGCCTTGAAGACGGCGTGGTCATTGTCCAGCCGCGACCGGGCGGCCTGCATCAACGGCACGGTGTGGCGGACGTGGTGATAGGCCTGGGCCAGATAGGCGACGTAGGTGTCACGGCTGATGCGGCCGGCCAGACCGTCCCTGATCTGGGGGATGGCGGCGAAGGCGGCCCGCTCGGTTGCGGTCGCGGCGACCAGGGTTTCAAAAAACGACATGCGAACTCTCAGGCGGCTTGCGAGGGGGAGGGGGCGTAGGTGCGCAGCAGGGTCTCGCGACGCGGACGACCGTTGGCGGTGACCTGACCGGCGGCGGGATCGAAGGGCGGCACCAGACGCCAGTCGCCGATGCGGGCGTAGTCGGGCAGGCGGCCGTTGGCGCGTGCGACGGCGGCCTCGATCTGGGCAGGGTCGGCGCCGGGCGTCGCCACGATCAGGGCCGACAACGACGCCTGCGCCTCGCCCATCGCCATGGCCTGAAGGATCTGGGGTTCGGCCAGAAGCTCGCTCTCGACCCATTCGGGCGCGACATTGCGGCCGAAGGCGGTGATCAGGGTGTTGGCCTTGCGGCCTTCGATGCTGAGCCGTCCATCGGCGTCGAAGCGGCCGATGTCGCCTGTGTGCAGGCGCTCCGGCGCGGGCGCCTGGCCGACGTAGCCAAGGAAGGGATGGGGCGAGACCAGGATTTCGCTGTCGTCGGCCAGATGGACTTCAAGGTGAGGCAGGGGTCGGCCGACCGTGCCGGGGCGGCCGTCGTCCGGACTGTTGAGCGCCACGACCGAGGCGCATTCGCTGAGGCCATAGCCCTCGACCACGGGCAGGCCGGCCTTGGCGGCGGCCTCCAGCAGGGCCGGGGACACCCGGGCGCCGCCGACCGCGATCATCTCCAGCCGATGATCCAGCCGCATTGCGCCTTGGGCGCCGATCAGGCCGCGCAGCACTTCGGGAACCAGGATCAGGGTTGTGGCGCCGGTCTGGACAATGGTGGTCAGCAGGCGCGCAAAGTCGGGGCGGAAGGCCTCGCCCATCCCGGCCTCGGCCAGGCTGGCGGCGTGATAGCGGCCGCCGGCCAGAAGCGTCGCATAGAGGCCGGCGACATTCTCCAGCAGCACCGCCAGCGGCAACACCGGCAGATGCAGCCCGGCGCGATCGCGGCCCAGGATCTGAACCAGAGAGGCGGCGACCGCCTCCATCTGATCCTGCGACAGGCAGACACCTTTGGGCGCGCCGGTCGAGCCGGAGGTGTAGGTGATCTTGGCCGTGCCGGGATGCAGATCGCGCACCGGCAGCCCTGTCGGCGTCAACCGGATCGGCGAGCCGCCCGCCGTCAGTTCGCCCGAAGCGCCCGGTGTGATCAGCAGCCCCGCGCCGGCATCGGCCAGGGCGTGATCGCGTTGTGCGACCGTGAAGAAGGGTGGGATCGGCACGCTTGGTCGCTGGGCGAGGATCAACGCCAGATCGACGACGACCCAGGCCGGCCCGTTGTCGAGCAGGACCCCGACGGGAGACCGGTCGTCGGCCAGGGCGGTCGCCAGCTGACCGACCTGCGCCAGAAGTTCGGCCGCGGTCAGCGAACCCTCGGCCCACTGGATCATCACATCATCAGGCGTGGTGCGGGCGCGACGCGACAGGGCGTCCAGAACGGCGCTCATGAGCGATCCTCGTAGTGCAGGCGGGTGCGGACGGCCCGTCCGACCGGCGCCGTTTCGGAGAAGTGATCCAGCGGCGCGGTCGCCGCGTCGATCGAGCCGGCCAGCACCACCGGATCGGTCTGATAGTAGGCGCCCCAGCTGCCGCCGCCGTCGTCCAGGCGGCGCGGATCGGCGCGCGCGAGCTGAAGCGCGCCCAGACCGGCCTTGTGGAAGATGCGGCGCAACTCGTCGGTCGCGGTGGCGACGGCGAACCGCAGACCTTCGGACTGCAGATGATGGGCCATGGCGGCGAACAGGAAGACGGTCGCGCCCTGTCCGCTGGAGGCTAGGCTGCCGATCTCGACCACCTGCGCGCGGTCGATGACGGCGCCGATGGCCTGGCTCAGGACCGTCTCGACGGAGCCGTCCAGATATTGTTCCAAGTACAGGGGCGCCTCGGCGGCGTGCCGGAAGCCGACGGCGGCGTAGATGACGCCCGCCTCGTCCTGAACGCTCATCAGGGTCGGGAAATGGGCCTGGATCTGGCCGCCATAGGCCTCGGCATAGGCCGCCTCGATGAACTGCTCCACGCGGCGACGTTCGCCTCGGCAGGGGTCGTCGAACCGGATGATGCGCGACGACAGCGTGCGGCGCGCGCGCGGCCGAACCGGATCGGCGTCTTCGGGCAGGCGAAGTGGAAACATGTGGGCCTCGGGCCAGGGGACTTCGGGCCAGAGACGACGCGGTGCGGCGACCCCCACAAAAAAATCTTTCGCCGTCGCAATCGCGGTTGCCGCAGAGGGCGCAGCAACCCACGATGGGGTGGTGAACGCCTCTTCCGGTCCCCCTCAGCACGAACCGAGCCGACCGGCGCGGCAAGCCCTGGCGGACGCGTGGCTGGACAGCCGCCCGGCCCTGGTGCGCTTTCTGACGGCGCGCACGGGATCGTCGGCTGCGGCCGAAGATCTGGCGCAGGATGTCTGGGTTCGGCTGCAGTCGATGACCGAGGAGGCCGCCGCCGAGGTCCGCCACCCGCAGGCCTTTCTCTATCGGATCGCCGCCAATCTGGCCCTGGATGCGTCCAAGGCCCAGCGTCGTGCGGGCGCGCGCGATCTGGAATGGCGGCGCGCTTCCGCTATCGATGATGCGGCCGAAGCCCAGGATGCGCCGTCGGCCGAGGACGCCGTCTGGGCAAAGCTGAAACTGGAACAGGTCGTCGCCGCGATCGACCGGATGCCGCCCAAGGCCGCGGAAGCCTTCCGTCTGCACAAGATGGCCGGGCTCAGCCAGGCCGAGGTCGCCGAACGGATGGGCGTCTCGCGCAGCGCGGTCGAGAAATACGTCTCCGCCTCCCTGAAGGAACTTCTTCTGCGGGTCGGTTGGCCATGACGACCGGATTTCGCCTTTTTTCATTGAGGATGCGGCGAGACCGCGTCGTCTCTTCCCCAAAGCCCGCTCGGGCCCGGACCGGATCATGACCCAAGACGCCGTCATCAAGGACGAGGAGATCGCCGCCCAGGCCGCCGCCTGGGTCGTGCGTCTGCGCGCCGATGACGTGGCGATCGCGGACATCGACGCGGCGACGGCCTGGCTCGATCAAGACCCGGCCCATCGGCGCGCCTTCGACGAGGCCGAGGGGCTGTGGGCGGCGTCGGATGTCCTAAACGACCGTTCCGACGTCCAGCCGGCGCCAGTCATCGACCTGTCGGCGCACCGCGAGCGGCGCAAGGGACCGGGGCGGCGGTGGATGGTGGCGGTCCCGGCGATCGCTGCGGCCCTCGCCGCGGCGATCTTCCTGGGTCCGATGCTGCAAACCGCCCCGACCGTGATCTACAGCACCGCACCCGGCGAAACGCGGACGGTGACGCTGGACGACGGATCGCGGCTTCAGATCAACGGCGGCTCGACCCTGTCGGTGAAGATGGAGCGGGGACGGCGTCTGGTGCACATGGATCAGGCCGAGGCGACCTTCGACGTCGCGCATGACGCCGGCCGACCCTTCCTGATCGACGTCGGCGAAAGCCAGGTGCGTGTGGTCGGCACGGCCTTCAACATCCGCAGATCCTCCGATGACACCCAGGTGGCGGTGCTGCGGGGCGTGGTCGAGGTTAGCGACCTGAACCAGCCCGCGCGCCGTGTGCGTCTGACGGTCGGTCAGTCGGTCCAGCGCGACGACGCCGACGACCGGATGACCGTGGCCCCCGTCGATGTCCGCACCGCCGCCGCCTGGACCCAGGGGCGACGGGCCTATGACGATCGACCGCTGCGAGAGATCGCCGCTGACCTCAGCCGCGCCTTCGCCACGCCGGTGACCGTGGCGCCGAACGCGGCGAACCTGCGCTTCTCCGGCACGCTGGTGCTTGATGACGAAGCGGCGGTGATCGGCCGGCTGGAACGGTTCCTGCCGATCAAGGCCACTCGCGGGCCGCAAGGGGTTCGTCTAGAACGGCGCTGAACCTGCTTCGGACGTCGCCTTTTGGTACGAGCCTTCCTCTGCGCCCTGGTCGTCGTTTGCGGTGTGACCACGCCGTCGATCGGCATGGCCCAAGGGCGTTCCTCGCTTCAGGTGTCGGTTTCGCCGCAGCCCTTGCGGACCGCCGTCCTCGATTTCGGTCTGCAGGCGGGCGTGAGCATCGACGCCGCCGGAACCGAGCGATGCGGCCCCACGCGCGGGGTGAGGGGGAGACTTTCTGTCGATGCCGCCCTGTCGAGGCTGATGCTGGGCACACACTGCGTCGCGACCCGTGTCGGCGACGGCGCCTACAGGATCGTGCGGGTCGCCGCCGCGCCGCCCGTCGTCGCGCGAACGATCGCAGCGCCGCCCGCGCCCGTGACCCCGACAACGCTGGATGAAGTCGTGGTGACGGCGTCACGCACGGACAATCTGCTGCTGTCGCGCGCCCCCTACGGCCTGTCGTCGCTGGATGGAGTGACGTTGGAACGTGCCGGGGTCAGCGACCTAGACGGCGTCGCTGCCCGCGTCTCCGGCCTGACGGTCACAAACCTGGGGCCGGGGCGCGACAAGCTCTTCATTCGCGGCCTGGCGGACGGACCTGTTGCGGGACAGGCGCAAAGCCTGATCGGGCTCTATCTCGACGATGTGCGCCTGACCTACGACGCGCCCGATCCGGCGTTGCGTCTGGCCGACATCGAACGGGTCGAGGTTCTGCGCGGGCCGCAGGGGGCGCTGTACGGCGCCGGTTCGATGGGCGGCGTCGTTCAGATGGTCAGTCGCGCGCCGGACCTGGACGGCGTCTATGGGCGCGTGACGGCGGAGGGGGCGCTGACGGCCGGCGGCGCGCCGGGCGACGCCGTCGAGCTGATGATCAACGCCCCGATCCTTCGCGATCGCTTGGCGGTCCGGGTCGTCGGCTATGACGAGACGGTCGGCGGCTACGTCGATGACGAGGCCCTTAGCCTGAGCAATACCGGCGGCATGCATCGGCAGGGGCTGAGGGCGGCGGCGCTGCTGCGTCTGAACCCCGGCTGGACCTTGAAGGCGGGCTTCCTGGCCCAGACCATCGACGTCGACGACAGCCAGTACGCCAACCTGGGCGCCGACCAACCCTATGCGCGTCGTCGCAGCCTGACGGAGCCCAGCCGCAACGATTTCGACGGCGTCTGGGCCTCGGTGGACGGGGATTTGGGCTGGGCGCGGCTGCGGGCCTCGTCCAGCGTTCAGTCGCACAGCCTTGATGCGCGCTACGATGCGACGCCTGCGGCCGGACTGTTCGGGCTCACGGGAACAGCGGCGCTGGACCAGGCCGACGACCTGTCGGCTGCGGTGCATGAGGTGCGGTTGAACGGCGACTTCGGCGCGCGGCTGAGATGGAGCGCCGGGCTGTTCTTCTCGGAATACACCCACACTCGCACCGTCGCGATCTCGGACGGGCAGGGCGGGCCGGGGGTCTATCGACAGCACAGGCGCGACCATGTGGACGAGGCGGCTCTGTTCGGCGACGCCGCCTATGCGCTGAACGACCGCCTGAAGATCACGGCCGGCGCGCGCCTGTTCCGCATCGGGGTCGAGCATCGCAGCGAAACCGACGGCGATCCGACGGAGGTGTCCGGAGAAGACGCTCTGGTCGATATCACTCCGCGCCTGGTGATCGAATATGATCGCGGCCCCTTCGTCTTCTACGCCTTGGCGACCGAGGGTTATCGCGGGCCGGGCTTCAACGCTGGCGCCGTGCCGGCTGGCGATCAGCAGCCCGCGCGACAGGTGAA
This sequence comes from Brevundimonas sp. UBA7838, assembly GCF_002500885.1. NCBI lineage: Bacteria > Pseudomonadati > Pseudomonadota > Alphaproteobacteria > Caulobacterales > Caulobacteraceae > Brevundimonas > Brevundimonas sp. UBA7838. The sequence continues at coordinate 11,986 of NZ_DLTK01000092.1, read as the reverse complement.
GCCGGACGAGATCGTCGCCGGCGAGGCGGGCGCGCGCTTCACCCTGTTCGAAGGGCGACTGCGCGGGCGAAGCGCCATCTTCGTCGCCGATTGGCGCAACATCCAATCGGACCGGTTCGACGCCCGGGGTCTGCCCTTCACCGCCAATCTGGGCGACGGCCGCAATCGCGGCATCGAGGGCGAAGTCGAATGGCGCGGCGGGCCATGGACGCTGGACGCGCACGCCGTCGTCAATGATCCCGAGTTGACCCGACCCGACCCCGGTTTCGCGCTGGGGACCGACACACGCCTGCCCGCGGTCGCCGATTTCAGCGTGCAGGGCGGCGTCGTGCATGAGGCGCATCTGGCGCATGCGACGGTGCGTTCGGAGCTTCGCCTGGGCTATGTCGGCCCGACCGATATCGCCCTGTCGCCGACCTCGACCGGCGCGTCGGCCGGCTATCTGACCAGCTCGCTGGGCGTCGGCGTGGAGATCGATCGCTGGGCGATCAGGGCGTCGGTAGACAATCTGTTCAACCGCAGCGACGACACCTTCACCTTCGGCAATCCCTTCTACGCCTCGGGCGACATCAGCACGCCGCAACGACCGCTCACCGCCCGCCTGGCCCTGACGGCGCGGTTCTGATCAGGCGGCGATGTGGAACAGGCGGCCGACGCCTGCGGTGATGGCCATGGCGAGCGCGCCCCAGAAAACCACGCGAAGAACCGATCGCCCGATAGGCGCGCCGCCTGCGCGGGCGCCCAGGGCGCCCAGCACGGCCAAACCCAGCAGGGCGGAAACCGCGACCCAGATCGCCAGCGTGTCCAGCGGCGCGACGGCAGCGACGACCAGAGGCAAGGCGGCCCCGGCCGAGAAGGTGATCGCCGAAGTCAGCGCCGCTTGGATCGGCCGCGCGGTGGTGATCTCCGAAATCCCCAGCTCGTCGCGCGCATGGGCGCCCAGCGCGTCATGCGCCATCATCTGACGCGCCACCTCGGTCGCCAGTTCCGGCGCGACGCCTCGCCCGACATAGATGCCGGCCAGTTCGCGCGTCTCCGCTTCATGATCACCGGCCAGTTCGACTGCCTCGCGCGCCAGATCGGCCTTTTCGGTGTCGGACTGCGAACTGACCGAGACATATTCGCCCGCCGCCATCGACATCGCGCCCGCCGCCAATCCGGCGACGCCCGCGATCAGTATGCCGCCATGACCGGTCGCCGCCGCCGCGACGCCAACCACCAGACTGGCCGTCGACACCAGCCCGTCATTGGCCCCCAACACCGCCGCCCTGAGCCAGCCGATGCGATCGACCCGATGGGTTTCACTGTGCAGCATGCGCCTTCTCCGTAGTCGTCGCACCGAGCATGGACCGGGCGTTGGCTTGAAGCTAGGCGCGGCGTTTATATCCCGACGATCCGGGCAACTTCGCGCGCCCCGCGACAGCCGCTATGCTGCCGTGATGAGTCGGGCCGCGTCATGATCAAATATATCGGCTCCAAGCGCGCCTTGCTGGGGCATGTGACGGGTGCGGTGGCGGGGGTGCTGCCGCAGGGCGGGCGGGTGTGCGATCTGTTTTCGGGCACGGCCCGGGTCGGGCACGCCCTGAAGAAGCAGGGGTTTCAGGTCTGGTCGAACGACCTGAACGCCTATGCCCACGCCCTGGCGACGACCTATGTTCAGGCGGATCGGGAGCGGTGGGTCGAGCGGGGCGAGGTCGTGCTGGCCGAGTTGCGGACGGTGAAGCCCGAGGCGGGCTGGTTCACTCAGGCCTTCTGTCAGGATGCGCGGTATTTCCACCCGGACAACGGTGCTCGCATCGACGCCATGCGTGACCGGATCGAGGCCATGGGCCTGGAGCCGGAACTCAAGGCCATCGCCCTGGTCAGCCTGATGGAGGCGGCGGACCGGGTGGATTCCACCGCCGGGGTTCAGATGGCCTATATGAAGCAGTGGGCGCCGAGGGCGTTGAAGACGCTGGAGCTGCGCACGCCGGATCTCGTCCCGGCCGTGGACGGGCCGTGCCGCGCGACGCAGGGCGATGCGGTCGAGATCGCCGAACAGGTCGAGGCGGACCTGGTTTACCTGGACCCGCCCTACAATCAGCATTCCTATCTCGGGAACTACCACTGCTGGGAAAGCCTGGTGCTGTGGGACCGGCCCGAGACCTATGGGGTCGCCAACAAGCGGGTGGACGTGAGGACGCGCAAGAGCGCCTTCAACAGCCGGCCCGGCATCGGCCCGGCGCTGCGGACCGTGATTGAGCGGGTCAAGGCGCCGAACCTGATCGTCAGCTTCAACGACGAGGGGTATCTGAGCCGCGCCGACTTGGTCGAGATGCTGTCGGCGCGAGGCCATTTGCAGGTCCTCGAGGTGGCGCATCCTCGCTATGTCGGCGCCCGGATCGGGATCCATAATCCCAAGGGCGAGAAGGTCGGGCAGGTCGGGCGGCTCAAGAATGTCGAGCACCTGTTCGTGGTGACCGAGCGGCCGGTCTCCCTGCCCGTGCCCGCATAGACACCAATGAAAACAACGGAGGGTAGGGCGGAACGCGAATCGCCGCGTGCCGTTGTGGGACTATGCAACCGCACCCGTACACCGCCCCCAAGACCGATCGCCCCGACGACTACCGCGTGCGTCCGGCGGCTGAGCCGCGCTCTTGGGCGCCGCGGACGGCGGATGCGACCTTCACCCATAACGCCGCGCGCTACACGCGGCAGGTCGAAGCTGCTCAACCCATCGAGCAGATCGATGTCGAGCCCGAGGTGGCGCCGCCGCCGCGCTGGATGATGGCGATCGCCGGGGCGGCTGTTGCGGCCCTGATGGGCGCGCTGCTGGGCGGCTTCCTGCACATCTGAGACGGCGTCAAGCCTCCTGCAACAGCGCCTTGATCGGCGACCAACTGCGCCGATGGGCGGGGCAGGGGCCCAGGGTTTTCAAGGCGTTCTGGTGGATCGGGGCGTTGTAGCCCTTGTGACTGGCGAAGCCGTAGCCGGGATACTGGGCGTCCAGATCGATCATCAACCGGTCCCGCGCCGTCTTGGCCAGGATTGAGGCCGCCGCGATGGATAGCGACAACCCGTCGCCGCCGACGACCGTTTGGATTTCGCACGGAAGCTTGAAGCGATAGTTGCCGTCGACCAGGGCGGCGACCGGCTGGACCTGCAAGGCCTCGATGGCGCGGCACATGGCCAGACCCGTGGCATGCAGGATGTTCAGTTCCTCGATCTCGTCTACAGAGGCGAAGCCGACGCCCCAGGCGACGGCGCGGGCCTTGATCTCGGGCTCCAGGGCGGCGCGACGCTTTTCGGTCAGGGCCTTGGAATCGTCGATGCCGGGCGGCAGGTCGTCGGGGTTCAGAATGACCGCCGCCGCCGAGACGGGGCCGGCCCAAGGGCCGCGCCCGGCCTCGTCCACGCCGCAGACGTGACCGTTGACCCGCTGCATCAGCACGGTTTCCAGCGCGAGCGTCGGGAAGGCTTTCGGATTTGCGGGGGCTTTAGCCATGGCTCGCCATCGCACGAACCTGGGCGTGACGGAAGCAGGTCGTCTGGTGATCGTTGACCATGCCGACGGCCTGCATGAAGGCGTAGACGATGACCGGGCCGCAGAAGTTGAATCCGCGCTCCTTCAGCGCCTTGGCCATGGCGACAGACTGTTCGGTCTGGGTCGGGGCCTGGCGATAGTCGGCGTAGGGGGTCTGGATCGGCTCGCCGCCGACGAAGGACCAGAGCCATTCTGAGAAGTCCTCGCCATCATCGCGCATCTGAAGCCAGATCTGGGCGCCCCGGACGGCCGCGTTGATCTTGGCGCGCGAGCGGATGATGCGCGGATCGTTCAGCAGGCGCTGGATGTCGGCCTCGTCGTAGCGGGCGACGATCTCGGGATCGAAACCATCGAAGGCGTCGCGGATGCCGTCGCGTTTTCTGAGGATGGTGATCCAAGCGAGACCGGCCTGAAAGCCGTCGAGGACCAGCTTTTCCCACAGGGCGCGGGGATCGCGCTCGGGCACGCCCCATTCGGTGTCGTGATAGGCGACATAGAGAGGGTCGGTCCCGCACCAGCCGCATCGGCCTTTGGCGGTCTGGGGCGCGTGTGAGTCGGTCATGGCCTGAAGTTGCCAGTCTGTTCCGATCGAGGGAAGGGCGTTCGGCGTCGGGGCGACGGAGGAAAAACACCGTCTAAAGTGTCTAATTCGTCTAATCTCGGAGGCTGGGCTCGGGTGGATGCGGTCAGGTTTTGCGGCCTCTGGCGTAAAACCGCGCATAGTAGAGGCGTCGGCGGCGGGGGCTGGTCGATTGACGCTGGTCGCAGACAAGTTGCGGAAATGTTTGTGGAAGTTTCGCGGCGATACGATGGATGGCGTCGCTTGATCCCTCTCCCATTGGGAGAGGGCTTGAGCGCACGGCGGCGATAGCCGTCGTTCTGGCGCGAAAGGGTGAGGGTCGGATTGTGCGAACTGGCCCCCGCCCGACCCTCATCCGGCCCTGCGGGCCACCTTCTCCCAGCGGGAGAAGGAATATCGCGGGCTTCAGTCCCGGACCAATCCGCCGTCAACGACCAGGTTCTGACCGGTGACCGCGCGGCTCCAGGGGGAAGCGAAGAAGAGGACAGCGTCGGCGAGCTCTTGCGGGGTCGTTACGCTGCGCAGCGGGGTCATGCCGGCGATCAGGTCGAAGACGGCCTCGGGCGTGGCGGCGCTGGCGTCGGTGGTGCGCAGGAGACCGCCCGAGACCATGTTGACGGTGATGCCGTCAGGGCCGAGGTCGCCGGCGGCGGTGCGGGTCAGGCTGAGCAGGGCGGCCTTTGCGGCGGTGTAGTCGTGGTAGGGCACGACCGGGTTCTGGAACAGGTTGGTGCCGATGTTGACGACGCGGCCGAACCGGGCGGCCGCCATGCGGGGGGCGGTCGCCTGGATCAGGTTCAGGGCGCCGCGCACGACGGTCGAGAACTGACGATCCATCTCGTCCCAGCCGATGGCGGTCATCTGGGACCGGGCGTCGCCGTTGAAGCTGTAGTCCAGGGCGTTGTTGACGACGGTGGTGACGGGGGCGCCGAAACGGCCTTGCGCGGCCGCGACCATGGCGTCCACCGCGGCGCGGTCGGTCACGTCGGCCTGGAGGGCGAGGGCGCGCTCGCCGATCTCGGCGGCTAAAGCGTTCGCGGCCTCGCCGCTGTTCCTCCAGTTGATGACGACGCGAGCGCCTTCATGGGCGAAGGCGCGGACGCAGGCGGCGCCGACGCCGCGCGCCCCGCCGGTGACGAGGACGATCTGATCGGCGATCTTCATGGGGGGACTCACGCGTTGGAGGAGGGAAGGACGTCCTCGCCCATCCAGGCGGGTTTGCGCAAGCGCACCGGGCGGCCGTCCACGGTCAGGTCGCCGTCGAGGCGGTCGACGCGCAGCAGGGCCATGACCGAACCGTCCTGCCCCGAGAGGACTTCGCCCGCGCGCAGTTCGCCCTTCAGCACCTCGGCGCCGAAGGCGGGGGGCGGGCCGTCGAAGTCCAACGGCAGCATCCGGTTCTTGATCGTGCCCCGGCGCTTCATCCGCGAGGTCGTTTCCTGGCCGACGAAACAGCCCTTCTGGAAATCGATGCCGTTCAGCAGGTCGAAGTCGGCCTCGATCGGATAGGTCTTGTCCTGGGGCGCGTCGGCGGTCGGATCGGGCAGGCCGATCGACAGGCGATAGGCGTCGTAGTCGGTCTCGGCGGCGTCTGCAGTCGCCTCGCCATAGAGGCGGCCGCCCATCAGGGGCGTGCGGGGGTCGGGATTGAAGCCGGCGGGGGCCTCGGGCCAGGCGGCGAAGACCGGGCGGTCGTCGGCGGCGACCTGAACCTTGGCGCGCAGCTTGTACATCGACAGGCGCTGGATCAGGGCGTCGCGACGCTCAGTCGCCACATCCAGCAGGACGCCATCAGCCTGTCCTAGAAGGAACAGGTCGAACAGCAGCCGGCCGGGCGGCGACAACAGGGCGCCGAACCGCAGTTCCCCGTCGGCCAGCGTCTCCACATCCTGGGTCAGCAGATTGTGCAGAAAGGGTTTCGCATCCTCGCCCGTGACCGAGATCAGGGCGCGACTGTCGAGACGGGCTATTGGCATGGGGCGAAGATAGGGCGGGGGCGAACGGTTCAGAAGACGCCGCGGAGAATTTAGGCGACCTCGGCGGCCTCGTCTTCGCAACGGGGATCAAAGGTGCGCCAGTCGCTGGCGCCCCACGCGGTGACGCGCATGACCAGGTCGACGATGTTCATCGGCTTGGCGATGCAGTCGTCCATGCCGGCCTGTTCGTACTGGGTCAGCTGTTCCGGCAGGGTGTTGGCGGTCAGGGCCAGGATCGGCGTGCGGCCCACGACGCCGGGCAGGGCGCGGATGGCGCGGGTCGCCTCGACGCCGTCCATGACGGGCATTTGGATATCCATCAGGATCACGTCCCAGTCGCCGGTGCGGGCGGCCTCGACGCCCTGTTCGCCGTCGTTGGCGGTGGCGCAGGCGATGCCTTGGGCCGTCAACACCGCCATGACCAGGGCGCGGTTACTGTCGTGATCGTCGACATAGAGGACGCGCAGGGCAGGGACGTCCTCATTGGCCGGCGGGGTGGGCTCGGCCGGGGTGTCTGAAGGCTCCAGGGGAACAACGTTGTCGGCCGACAGGTCGATCATATCATTGACGACGGACAACAGGCGCTGGCCCGCGCCGTTGATGCGGGCGACCTGATCGGCCTGTTCGTCGGGCAGGCCGGCCTTGGACAACAGATCGGAGAAGCCGATGACCGCATTCAGGGGCGTGCGCAGTTCGTGCGACATGTCGGTCAGGAACTTCTGCCGGGCCTCGGCCATCGAAGTCTTCTGCTCGGCGGCGACGCGGGCCTGTTCGGCCTCGACCCGTTCGGTCACGTCGATCTCGTTCAGCAAGACGCCGAGATGGCCCGTGACGGGGTCCGTCACGGGACGAATGTCCAGATGGTGCCAGCGCACGCCCTCGCGTGTGATGATCTCGCAGACGTCGGAAATCGCTAACCCCGACAGGGCGGCCGCCAGCATGGGCTGGGCGCGCTCGGGTTCGGCGAACCGGGCCTCGAAGGGGTGCGCGGTCGATCCGTAGGCGGCGAAGGCCGACGGATTGGAGAAGATCGGGCGGGCTTCGCTGTCGAACAGGGTGATCAGGGTCGAGGTGTGACGAAGGGCCTCGACCGCGCGACGCTCCTCGTTTTCCACTGTGATTGGCGCGGCCTCGAACAGCAGGACCGGCGTGCCGTCCGTCAGGCGATAGGTCGAGATCACCGCCGACACCGTCAGCGGTCGCCCGCGCGGGTAGAAGGTCCAGTCTTCCGTTAGGGTCTCACCATTGGACGTCTCGCGCGCCAGACGCTCGGTGCGAGCCAGGACGGCGGGGGAGACGTTGCTGAAATCGCGCGCCAGAAGGGCGTCGAGATTATCGGAGCCCCAGAGGTCGAGCGCGGCCGCATTAGCGTAGACGCCGCGCAAGGCGACCGGATCGAACATCCAGATCGGTCGTTTCAGCGCGTCCCAGGCCTGCATCGACGGCGTGCCCTTTCCAGCGACGGCGTTACGGATTTTATCGTAACGCCAAGGGCTTAAGCTTCGGCTAAGCTTTCGGCCGATCCTGGGTTGTCACCGCATATCGCGCGGCGACGCCGTCCGGCTGGAAATCGTGTTCGGCCAGCCGGTCGAGGGACATCAGGACGCGGGTCGTGAAGGCGTCGGTGTCGCCATCCTCGATGGCCGGACGCAGCCAGTCGGTGACGACGGCGCGGGCCGGATAGGTTCCGACGGGGCCGGGAATGCTGAGCGCGACCTCAATGCCTTCCGCGACCCAGCCGGCGACGGTCACGAAGAAATCCGGCGAGGCCAGGAAGTCGGAGCGGCGCAGGACATAGAGGGTGATGACCCCATCCTCGACGCCGTCGGGGCGCACGATGACGCCGCTGCGATCCGGTCGCCAGTCGTCGGACAGCTCGACCACACGCCACAGGCAGAACCAGATGCGGCAGGTGTTCGGCCGAATCTCGTGGACCGAACAGCCGGCGCCGTCGACGCAATAGGCGCACAGCTCGCCCGTCGGCTTGGCCAGTTCCGGCAGGTTCAGCGGAATGACCCGGCAGCATTCGACGCAACCGCCGCAGGTCCGGCCGGGAAGGAGAGGCAGGCTCACCCGGCTGAACGCTCCAGCCGGGCGATGCGGCGGTCCATGTCGGCGACGACCGCTTCCAGCCGGGCCTTTTCGGAGGCCATATCGATGGGCGTGCCGTCCTCGTAGGAAATTGTCGCGCCCTTGGCGATCAGGTCCAGCCGATAGATGGCCGTGACGCGCTGGGCCTTGAAGCGTTCAAGGGCGGCGGCGGCTTCTGGATCCGGGGCGGCGTCGGGCGTCTGGCTCATGCGGGTCGCTGTAGCGCATGGGGCCTTCCTGTGGAAACACGCGTTTGGCGCTGAACCGCGGATAGAATCCCTGTATCCGTCGACGGATGATCGGGCGGTTTCCCATCCTTTACATCGCCGAGGCGGACGCCGAGGACGCCGTGCTGTCTTCCGGCGTGCTGGCGCATCTGGTCGAGAGCCTGCCGCACGCGACGTTCACCATCGTCGGATCGGCCGCCAGCGCGCCGCTGTTCGCCGATACGCCGCGCTTGACGAAGCTGATCGTGCTGGAGCGCGAGGGCCATTTCGAATGGATCGCCCTGTGGAACCAGGTGCGGGCGACCAAATGGGGTCTGGTCGTGGACATGCGCGGCTCGGACCTGTCGGGCAAGCTGAGGCGGCACAAGCGCGCAGTGCGGGGCAAGGATCAGCCGGGCCTGCATGCGGTCGAGGCGGCGGCGGCGGTGCTGAAGCTGGAGCCGGACGAGATTCCGGCGCCGAAACTCTATGTGTCGGATGAGACGCGGGCCCAGGTCGATGCATTGATCCCGGCGACGGGTGGAGACGGGCCGATCCTGGCGGTCGGGCCGGGCGTGGAATGGATGGGCAAGCGCTGGCCCGCCGAACGCTACGCCAAGGTCGCGGCCAAGCTGCTGGCCGACGACGGGCCGCTGGCGGGCGGGCGGCTGATGATCGTGGGCGAGGAGATCGACCGCGAGGCGGCGCACACGATCCGCTATGCCGTGCCGCGCGCGCGGGTGATCGAGCTACAGGGCAAGCTGACGCGCCTGCAGACGATCGCGGCACTGTCGAAGTCGGTGCTGTACATCGGGGCGGACTCGATCTGGACCCAGCTGGCCGTGGCCTCGGGCGCGCCGGTGGTGGCCGTGTTTGGACCGTCGGACGAGACCGTGCGCGGGCCCTGGAAGGGCGAGGCCGTGCGCGGGCCGCGCACCTATGAAGAATTCAAAAAGCTGGATCCGCGCCTGAACCAGGCGATCCAGCATATGATGGATCTGCCGTGGGAGCGGGTGCTGAAGGCGGCGCAGCGGATGTTGAAGGCGCGGGGCTGAACCCGATCTCCCTCCCCGTTCGGGGAGGGTGGCCGCGAAGCGGCCGGGTGGGTGCGGCCGGCCATCCTGCGACGGACCTGTGTCGTTTCACCTTGCCGTCCCCACCCGACCTCGCCTGCGGCTCGGCCACCCTCCCCGAACGGGGGGGAGAGCGTTTAGCGGCTTTCATGGTCGACGCTGCATCCGCTAGAACCGCGGAAACACCCGCAGGAATTCTCATGACCCAGACCTATGACCTGATCGTCCGTGGCGGCGAGGTGGCGAACCATGCGGGGCGGGGCAAGGCGGATGTCGGGGTGATCGACGGCAAGATCGCCTTCATCGGCGATCTGTCTCAGGCATCGGCAGGCGAGGTCTTCGACGCGACGGGCCTGACGGTTCTGCCGGGCGTGATCGACACCCAAGTCCATTTCCGCGAGCCGGGGCTGGAGTGGAAGGAAGACCTGGAGACGGGCAGCCGCGCGGCGGCCCTGGGCGGCGTCGTCGCCGTGTTCGAGATGCCGAACACCAATCCCAACACCACCGATCCCGACACCATGGCCGACAAGCTGGCGCGGGCGAAGGATCGGATGTGGACGGACCACGCCTTCTACGTCGGCGGCACGCATGAGAATGCGGACTATCTGGGCGAACTGGAGCGCCTGCCCGGCTGCTGCGGGGTCAAGGTCTTCATGGGCGCCTCGACCGGCGACCTGCTGATCGCCGACGACGAGGGCGTGCGTAGGGTCCTGTCCAATGTGCGCCGCCGCGCCACCTTCCATTCCGAGGACGAATACCGGCTGGTCGAGCGGCGCGGCCTGGCCCGCACCGGCGATTGGACCAGCCACCCCGAGGTCCGCGACGCCGAAAGCGCCATCCGCTCGACCCGGCGCCTTGTCGGCCTGGCCAAGGAGACGGGCGCGCGCATCCACGTGCTGCACGTCACGACGAAAGACGAGATGGAATATCTGCGCTTCCACAAGGATGTCGCCACCGTCGAGATCACGCCCCAGCATCTGACGCTGGTCGGACCGGAAGCCTATGAGCGGCTAGGCAGCTACGCCCAGATGAACCCGCCGATCCGGTCGCAGGTGCATGTGGACGCTCTGTGGCTGTGGGGGATGCAGCAGGGCGTGGCCGACGTGCTGGGCTCCGACCATGCGCCGCACACCAAGGAAGAAAAGGCCAAACCCTATCCGGCCTCTCCGTCCGGCATGCCGGGGGTGCAGACGCTGGTGCCGCTGATGCTGACGCACGTGGCCAATGGGCGGCTGTCGCTGGAGCGGTTCATCGACCTGACCTCGGCGGGCGCGCAGCGGGTGTTCGGTACGGCCAACAAGGGGCGGATGGCCGTCAGCTATGACGCCGACCTGACCATCGTCGATCTGAAGGCCAAGCGGACGATCACCCATGAACAGCAGGCGACGCGCTGCGGCTGGACCCCGTTCGATGGGGTGGAGGCGACAGGTTGGCCGATGGCGACGATCGTGCGCGGTCAGGTGGTGATGAAGGACGGCGAACTGATCGGATCGGCGCACGGGCAGCCGGTGCGGTTCATGGAGACGCTGTGAGGGAGAGGCTCGGCCTGATCGGCTTCGGCGCCTTCGGGCGGCTGACGGCGCGGCATCTGTCGGCCTGGTTCGATATCTTAGCGCATGACCCGGCGGCCAGCGATGACGAGGGCTTCGCGACCCTAACCAATCTGGCGACCGCCGCCGCCTGTCCCACGGTGGTGCTGGCCGTGCCGGTCGAGGCGTTGGATGCGACACTGGTCGCCATCGGCCCGCACCTGAGGCCCGACGCCTTGGTCATCGACGTGGGCTCGGTCAAGGTGAAGCCGGCGCAGGCGATGAACGCCCTGCTGCCGCCCGGCGTGCGGGTCGTCGGCACCCATCCCCTGTTCGGACCACAGAGCGGCAAGGACGGCATCGCGGGCCTGCGGATCGCCGTGTGCGAGGTGCGGGGGGCGAAAGACGCCCGCCGCGTCGCCGCCTTCTGCCGCCGCGCGCTGGGGCTGAAGATGTTTCAGGTCAGCCCCGAGGACCATGACCGCGAGGCTGCGACGGTGCAGGGCCTGACCCATTTGATCGCCCGCGTCTTGATGGCGATGGAGCCCCTGCCGACGCGCATGACCACCGCAAGCTTCGACCGCCTGATGCAGGCCGTCGACATGGTTCGCCACGACAGCCCCGCCGTCTTCCGCGCTATCGAACGCGACAACCCGTTCGCGGCCGAGGTTCGGGAACGGTTCTTCGCCCTGGCGGAGGAGGCGCGGGGAGGGTTGGGAGAAGACTAAATGGCGAGGCAACCAGCGTATGATCCAGCGGAGGCGATAGATCGATAACGCCACTCCACGCGGCGGATTATGAACGCCATACGTTGGGCGCGAGCGGTCAATGGAGTCTGGCGCACTTTCAATCGCCATGAAGCCCGTCAGGATATTGCCGACAGCCCGGCATCACCTGCTGCGCACGTGTATGAGCGAACGACGCTTGATTCTCAGATTATGATGATTGCCCGCGTATTTGATGCTCCAGGCCGTGGCCACATCCTTACTGACGTGACCCCCTGAAACT
>NZ_DLTK01000091.1:15240-15783 GCF_002500885.1 Brevundimonas sp. UBA7838 | reverse complement strand
GATGGCGCCGGCCAGCGCCTGGACCACGCCGCCCGAGCCGTCCAGGGCGTCGCGCGTCGTCTCGTCCGAATACATCCGGTCCGTGACCAGGACTTCAGACGGGCGGAAGGCGGCCAGGGCCGCGCCCAGGTCTTCGATAGAACAGGCGACGCTGTCGACCGCGCCGGACGACAGTTCGACCACGGCAACGGCCGCCCGACCTTTACGCACCGCGACCGCCGCCAGACGGTTGGCGCCGCGCGCGTCCAGCAGGCTGTCTTCGGTCAGGGTGCCGGGGGTGACGACCCGGACCACGCCGCGATGCACGACGGTCTTGCCGCCGCGCTTCTTGGCCTCGGCGGGGTCTTCCAGCTGTTCGCAGATGGCGACCTTGTGGCCGATGCGGATCAGGCGGGCGAGATAGCCCTCCATCGCATGGACCGGCACGCCGGCCATCGGAATGTCCTCGCCCTGATGCTTGCCCCGCTTGGTCAGGGTGATGCCGAGCGCCGCCGCCGCGACCTCGGCGTCCTTGAAGAACAGCTCGTAGAAGTCGCCCATGCG
>NZ_DLTK01000091.1:3172-15121 GCF_002500885.1 Brevundimonas sp. UBA7838 | reverse complement strand
CTCGTAGAAGTCGCCCATGCGGAAGAACAGGATGGCGTCCGGCTGGCCCGCCTTGGCGGTCAGATATTGAGCCATGAACGGCGTCGCGCCTTCCAGCGAGGCGGCGATTTCCGGGGGATGAGAGACGGGCGCGTTCATGTGGCCACAGGGTGACGGATCGCGCCCGGCGGCTCAAGGCCGTTGACCGGCTCTTGCACAGGCTTGTCGGCCCTGCGATAGGCCGGGTCAGGCGGTTAAGGGAACACGGTGTGACGCCGTGGCTGTGCCCGCAACTGTAGGCGGCGAGAGCGTCGTCCGTCCGGGGTTTCGATCCCGGCGCCACTGGGCAACTGGGAAGGCGAGGACGGCGGTTTACGACCCGCAAGCCAGGAGACCTGGCCGCCGACGTCGCTCGCTCCTGTCCGGGACCAGACAGCAGCGCGGTTTTTCCGTGGAAGCGACCCGACCTTGCGCCGTCCAGACCCTCAAGCGGTCTGGCGGGTCGGTTCGCTCATGACGGTCTCTCGCGCGCATTCGCGGGACCGAACACGGGGGTATCGCTCAATGAAGCGTTCCATTCTTCTTTCGACGGCGGCCTTTTCTGTAACGATTGGCGCGGCCGCCTTCGCTGCGCCTGCCTTTGCCGAGGACGCGACCCAGCTGGACGAGGTGATCGTCACCGCCACCCGCATCCCGGCCATCGTCGCCGACACGCCCGGCGCCCGCGTCATCGACGGCAAGAGCATCGAGCAGCGCGGCGCGATCTTCGCCGCCGACATCCTGGCCGATGTGCCGGGTCTGTCGGTGACGCGCTCGGGCGCTTTCGGCGGCGTGGCCCAGGTGCGGATGCGCGGCGCGACGCCCGGCAAGACCCTGGTCCTGGTCGACGGCGCGCCGGTCAACGATGCGGCCGAGCCGAACGGCGCCTATGACTTCTCCAGCTTCGAACTGGCCGATATCGCGCGGATCGAAGTGCTGAGCGGCCCGCAGTCATCGCTGTGGGGATCCGACGCCATCGGCGGGGTGATTTCCTTCACGACCCAAGAGATCGACGGCCTGCGCGCCGAGGCCGAGGCCGGCAGCTTCGACACCGTGCGCGGCCGCCTGTCGGCGGGCGTCGCCAACGAGACCTACGCCTTCAGCGCCTATGCGTCGCGCTTCGACACCGACGGCATTTCGGCGGCGGACGAGGCGGACGGCAACACCGAGGCCGACGGCTTCCGCAGCACGACGCTCGGCGCCAAGGGGCGCTATGTCCTGTCCGATGCGGTCAAGGTCGATGGATCGGTGCGCTGGAACAAGTCCAAGGCCGATATCGACGGCTTCCCGGCGCCGAACTTTATTCTGGCCGACACCGACGACACCCAGGAAAGCGAGCAATGGTCGGGCTTTGGCCGGGTGACGGCCAAGGCGTTCGGCCTGACGCATCAGTTCAGCGTCTCGGCGTCGGATCTGGATCGCAGCTCGGTCAGCGGCGGCTTCGGCTCGACCTTCACCGGCGACCGTCAGTCCTATCGCTGGCAGGCGAACGGCCAGGCGCAGGACATTGACTATGCGTTCGGCGTGGAGCGGAACGAGGCCTCGGCGGCCCTGTCGTCGGGCCTGTCGCGCGATCTGTCGATCACCTCGGTGTTCGGCGTGGCCCAATACGATGTCGGCGCGCTGAACCTGACCGGCGGACTGCGTTACGACGACACCGACGATTTCGGCTCCAAGACGACGGGGCGGGTGTCGGCGGCCTATGATCTGGCCGGGGGCTTCATCCTGTCGGGCGCCTACGGCACGGGCTTCAAGTCGCCGACGGTCAGCCAGGCGGTCTGCGACTTCTGCTTTGCGCCGCTGCCCTATCCCGAGCTGAAGCCGGAAACGGCCGACAGCGTCGAGATCGCACTGGGCTGGGCATCGGCCGACGGACGGTTGGACGGGCGGGCGACCCTTTATCGCCTGAATGTCGAGGACCAGATCACTTATTCGGCCGGTCGCTACATCAACGTCGCCAAGACGCGTTCGGACGGGTTCGAGCTGGAAGGCCGCGCCCTGCTGGGCGGCGGGTTCGACCTGACCCTGGCCTATGCCAGGACCGACGCGACGGACCGCACGACGGGGGCGCGCCTGTTGCGCGTGCCGGAACACGCCGGTTCAGCGACCCTTGGCTGGACGGGCGACCGCCTGTCCGGCGCGCTGACGGTGCGGGCGGAAGGCGATCAGGACGATTCGGGCGGCTTCTCGACGGTGGCGCGCGACGGCTTCGTCACCGCCAATCTGAACGCGGCCTATGAATTGACCGACCAGGTCACCCTGACGGCGCGGATCGAGAACCTGGGCGACGAACACTATCAGCAGGTGTTCGGATACGGCGAGCCGGGACGATCCGGCTACGTCGGGATCAGGCTGCGCTACTGATCCGGGCGCGGGCGTCGGCGGTGAAGGCCGCCGGCGCCTCGAGCGCCAGGGCCGCCCAGTCCAGATTGGGACAGGGAGCGTGGGCGGCGGCCAGGATGGCGCGCAGTTCGGCGGCGGAGGCGACGCTGGCCACGACCTTGTCGACGCCGGGTAGGGCCAGGGCGTAACCGAGCGCTGCCTGCATCGGATCGCAACGCTGCTCGGCCAGACGCCGGCGCGTGCGCGACAGGGCCTGGGCATGACTGGCCAGTTCGGCCGGCAGATCGTCGCCGCCCGCAAACAGCAGGCCGCCGGCGAAGACCGAAGACAGGTGGACCGAGGCGCCCGTGTCGGCGATGGCTTCCAGAACGCCGTCCTGGGCCGCGCGCTGATCCAGCAGGCTGCACGGCACCTGGACCACATCGGCTTCCAGACGGCGCGCCAGAAGCGCGGGACCGTCCTCGATCGTGGCGCAGAAACCGATGCGGCGGAACAGGCCGCGATCCTTCAGGCTGCGGGCGCGATCCCACAGGGCGCGGCCTTCGGCGCCGGCCAGATCGGCGGCGTTGGAAATCAGCAGAACATCGCCGCGCGGCAGGCCCATCCGTTCCAGCGAGCGACGAGCGCGGGCCTCGACCCGGTCCAGACCTTCGCTGAGCGCAACGGTGCGGACCGTAACCTGGAAAGGCGAGGGGAAGGGCCAGGCCTGACCCAGCAGGCGTTCGCCGTCGCCCTCGGGCCGGGTTGCGATCAGCTTGACCCCGGCGTCGGCTCCGGTTTGCAGCAGAAAACGCATGGCTTCTTCGCGGGCGCCGGACGGCGCGCTCATGAAGGCGCCGGGCGCGCGCTCGGGCTCGGTCACCACGGCGAGGGCCAGGCGATGGATGGGCGACGACGCCGAAGGTGTGGCGGGGGAATACGACACGCCCGACACTATGATCGCCAATGCTTAAGGGACGCTGAGCGAGACCTTAAGCGAACCCTACTTATCCACCGCTGATATGCGCACTGAGGCGAAAATCAGGCGTCGGCGTCCGGCTGCAAGTCCGGGTGGGCCGAGGCGAAGGCGGGGTGAGCCAAGGCGGTCTGTTCGACCGCCAGCAGACGCGGCCAGGGCGATAGGTCCATGTTGAAGCGCCGCGCCGAATACATCTGCGGAATCAAATAACAATCGACCAGGGTCGGGGCGTCGCCGAAGCTCCAGCCGGCGCCGTGGCGGGCGACCAAAGCCTCCAGCGCGTCGAAGCCCGGCGCGATCCACCGGGCCGCCCAAGCGTCCACGGCGGCCTGATCGGCGTTGAACTCAGACCGGATGGCCTTCAACACGCGCAGATTGTTCAGCGGATGAATGTCGCAGCCGATCAGCGCGGCCATGGCGCGCACGGTCGCCCGGTCGTTCGCCCCCTTCGGCAGCAGGGCCGGGTCGGGGCGGGTTTCCTCCAGCCATTCCAGAATGGCCGGGCTCTGGGTCAGGACCAAATCGCCGTCCTGAAGGGCGGGGACCATGCCCTGCGGGTTCAGCGCCACATAGTCGGGCGTCTTCTGTTCGCCCTTGCGCAGGTCGTGAGCGGCGTTTTCGTAGCCGATCCCCTTGAGATTCAGAGCGATGCGAACGCGGTAGCTGGCGCCCGAGCGCCAGTAGCCGTGCAGGATCACGACTGCACCTCGAAGCTGAGCGTCTCCAGGCCATCGATGGTGACAACGACGCGGTCGCCCGGCTTGACCGGACCGACGCCGGACGGCGTGCCGGTGAAGATCAGGTCGCCGGGTTGCAGCGACCACAGGGCGGCGGCCGCCGCGACGATCCGGTCGGGGTTCAGGATCATGTCGTTCAGGACGCTGTCCTGTCTGGTTTCGCCATTGACGCTCAGGCGAATGGCGCCGTCGGGCGAAGGCAGGTCGCCCAAGGTGATGGGGCCGCAGGGCGCGGACTGATCGAATCCCTTGGCGGCGTCCCAGGGGCGGCCGGCCTTCTTGGCCTCGGCCTGAAGATCACGACGGGTCAGGTCGCAGCCGACGGCCCAGCCGACGATAGCGACGCCGCCATCCTTGCCCGGCCCGATCGCGGCGACCAGTTCGGCCTCGTAGTGCAGGTTTGCGGTCGCCGACGGGTAGGATGGGTTTGCGCCGTCCGAGACGATGGCGTCGCCCGGCTTGGTGAAGAAGAAGGGCGTCTGTTTGTCGGGGTCCGACCCCATTTCGCGCGCATGGGCGGCGTAGTTCTGGCCCACGCACAGGATGCGGCGAACGGGGAAGCGCTGGTCCGATCCGACGATCGGCAAGGACGGGGCGGGGCGGGGCGCAAACAGCCATTGGGTCATGGCGACCGTTCTAGTGCGGCGAAAAGCCCGTGGCGAGAGGCGCACGCCCGACCCACCTAAAGGAACCTCGTTGCGCATGTGGCGTTGCAAGACGGGGTTCTCTATTCTACCGCCAAGCTTTCAACGGAGCGCGCACCATGGCCACCACCAAGGCCCGAGAAGACATCAAGGCCGACCTGAAGACCCTCAAGGAGGATCTGAAGACCGGCGCCCGCGAAGAGACCCAACGCCTGCGCGACAAGGCCGCCGAGGCCGAAGCCAAGCTGCGCGCCAAGAGCGACGAAGTCCGCGAGCAGGCCCGCAGCTATTACGACGAGGCCCGCGTGAAGGGGCGCGAATATTACGACGACGCCGCCGAACGCTTCGACGAGGCGCAACGCTATGTCGTCGAACGCGTGCAGGAGCGTCCGCTGCAATCGACCGCCGTGGCGCTCGGCGTCGGCGTCATCCTCGGCATGCTGCTGGCCGGCCGCCGTCGCTGATGTTCAAGGGCATCGTCAAAAAACTGGTGGCGACGGCTGTCGTCGCCGCCAGTGCGTTTCTGGCCGTCGTCTTCCTGGGCGTGGCCATCTTCTATGCGCTCAGCCTGACGCTGACGCCGCTCGGCGCGGCGGCCGTAACGTTCGGTCTGTTCTCCCTGGTCGCCCTGATCGTGGCGCTGGTCTTCCTGAAGGGCGACAAGCATGACGACGCCGAAGAGGAAGATGAGCCTGAGGGCCTGCTGGGCAAGGTGATCCACATCGTTCGCGAGCGTCCGATCGTCGGCGCCGTGGGCGGTCTGGGCGCCGCCTTCCTGTTGCTGCGCAACCCGGCTCTGGCGGCGATCGTCGCCAGCATGGTCGCGGATCGCAAGATGGATCAGGGCGGTTATTCGCGTCGTCGCCGTCGATAGGCGATGGAACGGCCGGGCGACCCTGGCGTTGATGCTACAGACCGACGAACGGCTCCCGGGTCGCCGACGGCAACATCAACTCAGGAGAGCTAAACCCATGATGCGTTGGGCAATTATCTTCCTCGTCGTGGCCCTTGTCGCGGCCGTTCTCGGCTTCGGCGGCATTGCGAACTTCTCGTTCGAGATCGCCAAGTTCGTCGCCGTCGTGGCCATTATCCTGTTTGTCATCGCCCTGGTGGCCGGCGGACTGCGCGGACGCGGCGCGCCGCGACTTTAGGCTGAAGACATGAAGTCGAACGAGGGGCGGAGCCGATGGCTTCGCCCCTTTTTCATGCGCAGTGGGGATCCAAAAGAAAGAACTTTACAACACAAAGCAAATGGGCGATCCTGTCTCAACGGTTCGAGGAGGAGAGCATCATGACCCGCGAGACCCAAGCCATTCAGGACGACATCGCCTATATGCGCAGCCTGGCGCACGAAGGCCGGCATACACCGCTTCTGGCTGGCCCGATCCTTGTGACGGCAGGCATCGTTTTCGGAACGACCAGTCTGATCCAATGGGCCATCCAGTCGGGCCTCGTTCGGCTGAACCCCTGGTCCCAACTGTGGGTTTGGATCGTCGCCGGCGTGGTGTTCGCGGTCGCCCTGACCGTCCTGATCGGCCGCATCAAAACTAAGCCCGGTGTCAACTCCGCCGGCAACAAGGCGGTCAGCGCGGCGTGGGAGGGCGTGGGCTATGGGATCTTCGTCACTTGGCTGGCGCTCGTCGCTCTGTCCCTCAAGACCGGCCAATGGTCCTGGATGGCGGTGATGCCGACGGTGGTTCTGGTCGCCTATGGTTCGGCCTGGATGATCGGCGCGGCCATGACCAAAACGCGCTGGATGTCCTTTACGGCCTTGGCTTCCTACGTCGGCGCCGTCGCAGTCGCCTGGTTCATGGGCAGCGCCACGATCTATCCGGTCTTCGCCGTGATCCTGTTGGCCGTGGCCCTGGTCCCCGGCATCGTCCTGATACGTCAGGAACCGTCGGAGGTAGTCTGAGCATGGCCGACGACTTCGACATCAGCCGGATCGACGACGTCATTCACGGGCGCATCCGGCTGGGGATCATGGCCTATCTGTCCGGGGCCGGATCGGCCGACTTCACCACGCTGAAGACCCGGTTGCAGACGACGGACGGCAATCTGTCGGTCCATCTGCGAAAGCTGGAAGAGGCGGGGTTCGTCGCCGTCTCCAAAAGTTTCAACGGTCGCAAGCCGCTGACGGAAGCCAGTCTGACCGATCAGGGACGCGACGCCTTCGTCGCCTATCTGGATGCCATGGCGGGCCTGCTGCCAGAGCGATGAACATAGGCTAGAAGCGCGGTCATGACCGACCGCCTTCACGCCTTCGAGGCCATCGACAACTTTCGGGACTATGGCGACTACGCCACGGCGGCCGGGCGGCGCGTAAAGCCCGGTCGACTGCTGCGTTCGGCCCACCACGCCCGGGCCAGCGAGGCGGACCTGGAGCGGCTGAAGGCGCTGTACATCGGAGCTGTGGTCGATCTGCGCCGACCCGGCGAGCGCCGCGATCAGCCGTCGCGCCGGCCCGACGGCTTCAGCGGGCAGGTCATCGAAGGCGGCGTGGACGACGGGGCCGAGGCGCCGCACATCACCTTTCTGAAAACCGCCGACCTGACGCCGGAGTCGGGGCGGCGCTTCATGACCCAGACCTATCGCAGCCTGCCGTTCGACCCGTCGCATCAGGACGTGTTCGGCCGCTATTTTCAGACCCTGGCGAATCAAGACCGGGCGGTGGTGATCCATTGCGCGGCCGGCAAGGACCGGACAGGGTTTCTCGCCGCCATGACCCACCATCTGCTGGGCGTGTCGCGCGACGACATGGTCGAGGACTATCTGCTGACCAACACGGCCGTCGATCTGGCGGGCCGGGCGCCCGGCATCGCTAAACAGCTGCACAAGATGACGGGTCGGGTCGCGTCGGACGACGCGATCGTGGCCTTTCTGGGTGTCGAGGCCGCCTATCTGGACGCCGCTTTCGCCGAGGTCGAAGCGCGGCATGGATCGGTGGACGCTTATCTGCAGGAGGGGTTGGGCGTCGATGCGGCGCGCCGCGACAGGATCGTGGAGCGGCTGACCGCGTGAGCGAGGTTTTCAGCCACACCATCGCGCGTGAAGCGCCCTGGGTCGATCCGGTCGCGGTGGCGGCGGGTCTCGGCGGCGGCGACGGCGCCTTGGCCCTTTTGTCGGACGGCGGGCCGGGCGGCCGCTGGTCCCATGTCGCCCAGGCGCCGGACGCGGTGCGCGTCGGTCCTGTGGATGAGGCCGCGCCGTTCGGGGCGCTGCGGGATCCGCTGTTCGCCGCCGGTGTCGTCGGTCTGGCCGCCTATGACGCGGGGGCCCGGCCGGCCACCGGACCGCGCGAGACGGTTTGGCCCGATCTGATGCTGGCCCGCTATCCCGCCATGCTGAGCTTCGATCATCAAAGGCGCTCAGTATGCGCCACGGGAAGAGGTGCGACGGCGGAGCAGGCGACGGCGGCGGCCGAGCGGGCCCTGATCTGGCTGGCGACGGCCGCACCGGTCGTGACCCCGTCGGCGCCAGCCGACCGGTTCGAGGCCGAGGCGCCGGCAAGCGCCTACCGCGACGCGGTCGCGGATGTGGTGGAACGCATCGGGGCGGGGGAGCTGTTCCAGGCCAATCTCGCCCGGGCCTGGTCCGGGGAGCTGAGCCCCGGTCGCGATCCATTCGAGGTCTTCCTGCGGCTGCAAAAGGAGCGGGCGTCACCGTTCGGGGCCTATTGGCGGGTCGGGGATCGGGCGCTGGTGTCGAACTCCCCCGAACTGTTCCTCGCCTTCGATCCCGCCAGCCGCCGCATCGAGGCGCGTCCGATCAAGGGCACACGCCCACGCGCGGAAGATTTCGATCAGGACCAGGCCCTGGCGAGCGAGCTTCGGGCCAGCCTGAAGGATCGGGCGGAAAATCTGATGATCGTGGACCTGATGCGCAACGATTTCGCGCGCGTGTCACGGCCCGGATCGGTCCAGGTGGAGACGCTGTTCGAGGTCGAGCACCATCCGACGGTGCATCATCTGGTCTCGACCGTGACGGGTGAGGCCCAGCCCGCAGTGGGTCCAGCCGACCTGCTGGAAGCGACCTTTCCGCCCGGCTCGATCACCGGCGCGCCTAAACATCAGGCGATGAAGGTGATCGCCGCGCACGAGCCGCCGCGCGGACCCTGGTGCGGGTCGTTGTTCCTGATCGCGGACGGCGGCGCCGTGACCGCATCGGTCTTGATCCGGACCGCCGGTTTCGAACTGAACGACGGCGTCTGGAACTATCGCACCCTCGCCGGCGCCGGCATCGTCGCGGACAGCGATCCGGCCGCCGAGGAGGCTGAGACGGACGTCAAGATGTCAGCGATGCGACAGGCGTTGGTCGGGATGTAAGGGTCAGCAACCGCTGCAGGGGATCATTTCAACGGTGCGCGGTCGCAGATAGGCCATGCGGCTGAACTTGGTCACATATGGCGCGACCCGGTCGAATGGTGATTTGTAATCATAAAAGGCTTCGGCAACGATCACTGACTCGCCGTTGGCGAGCATGTCTGAAGGGACCTTGGCCTGCGCGACCGTCAGTTTCGACGAGATGCCTTTTCCAACGCTCCAGTCCACCTTGTAGGTCGTCGCGTTTACACGCGTGACGCTGCTGACGCGTTGGGTCAGTGAGGACGAAGCAAACGGCGCCATGATCAAGTCGCCGATCGCAAACACATCTGTCAGGTCGGTTTTGCTTGTGCTGTCGCTCTGGGACACCAGGTCCGCCACCATCGCGGCGACGTGACCAGTTCGTTTCAGCGCCATATAGCCCTGACAGAACTCCACCATGCTGAAGTAGAACAAGATCAGGATTGGTGCGAGAAATGCGAATTCGACTGCGGCGATGCCGCGGGTGTCGCGCCCGTATGATCGAACGAATGGGGGCATGCGAAAGCGCGTCATTGCCACGGTTCATTGCGAAAGGCGGTCGTCGCGCTAAGTAAGACCTTGCCTGTTCCGACTCGAGATACTGCCTGACTTAGAAGAGGTGTGGCGAGAGGGTGTACATACCAAATGCGAACTAAAATAAGGTCGCCGGCCTTGCCGCCATTATAGATTGTCTTTTTGTCGTCTATAGCGCTGTCTGTGATCGGATCTTCGACGCCCGGCGTACTGAACTTGGGAATGACCCTTACGTCCACGGTCATTCGACTGTCGCAGTCGGATTTGAAAACAACCATCCTTGAGCAGACCTGAGTCTTGAATTTGGTCTTGTCGAAACCCTGCGCATGGGCCTGCCCTGTACGAATAAGACGGCCGCTATCCATGGCCGCCGTCTCAAGCACCGAGTCCAGGACGAATACGATGCCCAATTCCAGGATCGAGAAGATCATCAGGAAGAAGGGGAT
Source organism: Brevundimonas sp. UBA7838 (assembly GCF_002500885.1). Classification (NCBI taxonomy): domain Bacteria; kingdom Pseudomonadati; phylum Pseudomonadota; class Alphaproteobacteria; order Caulobacterales; family Caulobacteraceae; genus Brevundimonas; species Brevundimonas sp. UBA7838. The sequence goes on along the minus strand of NZ_DLTK01000091.1, from coordinate 5,098 downwards.
GGCGACCATGGCGAACTCGACCGCAGCCGACCCGTCTCGCCTCCGCCTGTCGGGGCTCGAACGCGACTTCAATGATCTCCGAGCGCGCATGGTTGAAGTCAGGGCGCTGTGGGCGCAGCAGATGCCGAGGGGGACCGGACGCTGGGTGTGCACGAGGCGCCGCAGGCCATCTCCGTCGCCTGGGCGCCCCGCCAAACCCGAACCGAACCGGTAGAGCCGCCTGTGACGACGATCTCACGCTGGAAGAGGGTGCGGCCTACACCGTCAACGGCGACGACTTCAGTGACGCCATAGCCCTTGCCGACAATAAACATGGTGTTTGCGTCGACCAGCGACACATCGGCGATTTGGGGGTTTCCGACGATGATGGAAGCGGCGGCGCCGCGAAGCTGAACGCGCGCCGAACGATCGATCTCGACGTTCAGCGCGCCGTCTTGGGCGCTGGCGACGACGGGGACGGCAAAGAGGGCGGCGGCGAGCAGGAGGGACGAGATGCGAGACATCGGCGGCTCTTGATAGTGGCGCGTGTGAACGCGGACGCGCGCATGATGCAGCCGTGATCCTCAACAAAGGCTGAAGCGCCGTTATGAGAATTTTCTTTGGTGAATCCGCGCGTAACCAAACCTTGTGACTCAGATTTAACGGGCCTCGTGCATTTTGATCCTGCGTTTGGGGGTCAAGCGGGCTACCGGCTCCCCCCGCCAAGTTGCTCGCTAGACCATTTGAAAAAGGAACTACCCATGACCAAGTTCATCTCGCGCTTCGCCAAAGACGAATCGGGCGCCACCGCCATCGAATATGGCCTGATTGCTGCTCTGATCGCCGTCGCTCTGATCACCGTGCTTGGCACAATGAGCACCAGCCTGAAGGCCACCTTCACGAAGGTTAAGACTGAGCTGGATACGGCGAACGCCGGCTAATCGCCAGACGTTCAAAGTCCTGAGATTGGGGCCGGGGCTGAAAAGCTCCGGCCCTTTTCTGTGGTCGAAACCCAACATTAAGTCCTGTCGCACAACATGCCGGTCATGGATATTCTGCTGCTTACCCTGCTCGGCGTCTTTCCGGCCCTGGTCATCGTCGGCGGTCTGCACGACCTGATCACCATGAAGATCCCGAACTGGATCTCGTTGGCCCTGATCGGCGCCTTTTTCCCCATCGCCTTTCTTATCGGCGCCGCGCCGATGGATGTCGCCATCCATGTCGGCATCGGGTTCGCGGCCTTGCTGGTCGGCATGGGCATGTTCGCCGCCGGCTGGATCGGTGGCGGCGACGCCAAGCTGCTGGCCGCCAGTTGTCTGTGGATGGGGATGAGCGGCGTCGCGCCGTTCTTGATCTACACCGGCATCGCGGGCGGCGCCTTCTGCCTGCTGCTGATGACCGCGCGTCAGTATTTTCCGATGGTCGCCCCGTCGGTGTCGCAAGGCTGGGTCATCAATCTGATGCAGCCCAAGGGCGATATTCCTTACGGCGTCGCCATCGCCATCGGCGCCCTGCTGGCTCTGCCCGAGAGCGGGCTGCTTCTGACCTTCGCCTCCGGTCGCTGACAACCCGTTGACCGGCGTTCGCGGCGCTTAGGAAGCGTTAACCCGCAAGGCCCATGATCGTTAACGGTAGGCGTCGGGGGATGAATCCGAAACACAGCGCCTGCTGGAGACATCCTGGATGAAGCCCGCCCGCATCGTCGTCATCTGCATCGCCGCCGTCTCAGCCATTGGCTTGGCCCTCGTGGTCCGGGCCATGGGGTCGTCTTCGAACGAACCCACGACACCGGCGGCCGCCGCTCCCGTCGAAGTCCGCCCGATGGCCAAGGTGTTGGTCGCCGCGAAGGATCTGGAACCCGGCAAGCGTCTGGTGGAGGCCGACCTCGAATGGAAAGATTGGCCCGTCGATGAGGTCAATCCCGTCTTCATCCCCCGACGCCTACCG
>NZ_DLTK01000091.1:1952-2972 GCF_002500885.1 Brevundimonas sp. UBA7838 | reverse complement strand
GGACGCCGTGAACCGCGTCGCCAAGGCGGCGACGGAGCTGGCCACGACCGGCGCCAAATCCGACTATATCGGCTCGGTGGTCCGCGAACCCATTCTGGCCGGAGAGCCCATCGTGTCGCGCAAGATCGTGCGCGCCGGCGACAGCGGCTATCTGGCCGCCTATCTGGAGCCGGGCATGCGGGCGATGGCCATCGCTGTGACGGTGGAATCCGCGGCCGGCGGGTTCATCCTGCCGGGTGACCGCGTCGATGTGGTGCTGACCGCCGAAACCAATCGCGACGGCGCCGTCGAGGGCGCGACCAAGTCCAAGTTCGCCTCTGGCGTCGTGCTGCAGAACATCAAGGTCCTGGCCATCGACCAGGCGACCCGCGTCGGCGACGACGCCCAGGCCGTGGTGGGCGCTACCGCGACCCTGGAAGTCAGACCGCAGGACTCGGTTCTGCTGGCCCAGGCCAAGTCCGAGGGCGAACTATCGCTGTCGCTGCGATCCTATGCCGACACCGCCGGGCCGTCCGGCGCCACGCGCCGCCCCGTTGCAGCCGTTTCCCAACCTCAGGCCGTGCGCATCTATCGCGGCGGCGCGCCCGAAGTGGTGGCCGTGCCATGAGAACTCAACCGATGCGCCGACCCACGATGCGCAAGGCCGCCGCTGCCGCAGCCTGCGCCCTTCTGGCCACTCTGGCCGCAGCGCCTGCCGGCGTCGCCCAGACCCGCGCCGCCGTCTCGACGGGTGCGGCGCAGCGCCTTATCAACCTGCCGCGCGGCACCTCGTTCGCGGTGGATCTGCCCGCCGACGCCCGCGACGTCATCGTCTCCAATCCGCAGGTGGCCGAGGCCATGCTGCACTCGCCGCGGCGCATCACAGTTATCGGCATCGCGCCGGGAGAAACCGACGCCGTCTTCTTGGACGCAGCCGGCCGCACCATACTGAGCCTGCGGGTTCGGGTGGACGCCGGCACCAGCGCGCTTCAGGACACCCTGGATCGGATGATCCCAGGCGGCGGCGTTAGGGCCGAGGCC
>NZ_DLTK01000091.1:0-1760 GCF_002500885.1 Brevundimonas sp. UBA7838 | reverse complement strand
CAGCCGCATCGCCGCCGCCTTCGTTTCGGCGCCTGAGAAGGTTCTGAACCTGATCACCGTTCCGGGCTCGGATCAGGTGACGCTGAAGGTTCGTGTGGTGGAGGTGCAGCGCAGTGCGATCAAACAGCTGGGCTTCGACACCCTTGCTGTTGCCGGACGGCTCACTGACACCCAATGGCTCCTGCGCAATGCGCCGACATGGGGCGTCAATGGTTCACTGCAGGGTGGGATCAATGCTGGAGTCGTAACCGAGGATCCCACCTCGGGCGGCCTAGTGCGAGGCGGAGCGTTTTTGCAGGCCTTCGAGCGCGTGGGTCTGATCAGGACACTGGCCGAGCCCAACTTGACGTCGATCAATGGCGAGGCCGCCAGCTTCCTCGCGGGCGGGGAATTCCCTGTGCCTGCCAGCCGGGACGCCCAAGGGCAGATCACCGTCCAGTACAAGCCCTATGGTGTCGGATTATCGTTCCGTCCGGTCGTCCTATCCGGCGGCCGCATCAGCCTGCAGGTTAAGGTCGAGGTTTCGGAACTGTCGTCCCAAGGCGGCCTGACCATCGGTGCGGGGACGGCTTCGTCGATCACCCTGCCGGGTCTGACGGTCCGCCGCAGCGAAAACACCATCGAAATCCCCTCGGGCGGATCAATGATGATCGCCGGCCTGCTTCAGGAAAACAGCCGCCAGACTGTAGACTCTTTGCCGGGCGTCACGAACCTGCCGGTGCTGGGATCGCTGTTCCGTTCACGCGACTATCTGATGGGCGAAACCGAACTGGTCGTCATCGTCGAGCCCTACATCGTCAGCCCGACCTCGCCGTCGCGGATGCAGACGCCGGCCGATGGCCTGCGCATCGCAGAGGACAGCCAGACCATCCTCTTTGGCCAGTTGAACCAGGTCTACGGACTGCCGAATGCGCCCCCGGCCGGTTCGGTCGGCTACGTGATCGAGTGAGCAAATCCATGACTCGCACCCTGATTGCCACGCTTCTGACGACCACGACCCTGGGGCTCGGCGCCTGCGTCGGCGGCCCCGCCAGCCTGGGCGGCGAGCCGCCGCTGACGCCGACATCGCGCTATCAGCTCCAGGTCGAGCCCAATCTCGACCGGATCGCTCTGGCGGTTCACGACAGCGGCCTGTCGCCGGCGCAGAACGGCGCGCTGCAAGAGCTGGTCGGGCGTTATCGCTACGTCGGCACCGTGCCGATGGTCATCGAGGCCCCGGCCGGAAACGACCCGGTGGCCCTGAAGACCGCTTATGACATCCAATCGGCCTTGGCGGCCTACGGTGTCTCGCCAGAGCGCATCACCGTGGTCAGCTACGCCGCGCCGGATCCGCGCGCGCCCGTGGTCGTCGGCTATCAGACGATCCGCGCCGCCGTGCCGCAGTGCGGAACCGCCTGGGGCAATCTGAGCCGGACCGGCGACAATCGGTCGTCATCCAACTTCGGATGCGCCGTGACGGCCAATCTGGCGGCCCAGATCGAGGATCCACGCGACATCCAGCGGCCACGCACCATGACGCCGGCGGACGCCGGGCGCCGAACTGTAGTGTTCGATGCCTATCGCGGCGGCAAGCCGACATCGGCCGAGCGCGAAGACCTGATCCGGGATACCGCCGTGTCCCGTGCGGTGAACTGATCATGAGCACAGCCCCAGCCCCTCGCGAGTTCGACAGCTTCGACGACGCGTTCGACGTCGATATGGAGTTCGCGCCTCCGGTTGACGACGTCGCCGCGCCGCGCAGCCCGCTTCAGTTCACGCCT
>NZ_DLTK01000084.1:7707-8029 GCF_002500885.1 Brevundimonas sp. UBA7838 | reverse complement strand
TCGCGGCCGGGTCGCCCGCCGCCCAGGCCGAGCTGACGGCCGGCGATGTGATTACCGCCATCGCAGGCGTGCCCGTCGCCGACGCTCGCGCAGCCGCGATCGCGCTACAGGGCGCCTCGGGATCGGTCGAGGCGACCGTGCTCAGAAATGGAGAGGCCCTGAACCTGACCCTGTCGCTTTAAGGCAGGGTCAGACGCCGACGCGGCGCTGTCTGGCAGGCTCCAGACAGCGAAACGCCCGCCTTGCCAGGGAGGGGGAGGGGAAAGGCAGGGCGGGCGCTCGCTTGGAGGAAGCATCGGCCGCCGGAGCCCGTAAACTGGAA
>NZ_DLTK01000084.1:6925-7530 GCF_002500885.1 Brevundimonas sp. UBA7838 | reverse complement strand
CATCCAGGGGGGCTGGGGGGGGCTGTTCAGGATCCGGGACGCTTCCGAACTCCGACGAGCCGATGATCGATATTTCGTTGCGCATACGGGCGGGCGAAGGACCGAAACGGGGCCATTTCGTGTCTGCGTCGATTTCCTGGCCGCCTCTGGCGTCGGGCCTCCAGCGGCCTAAGTTGAGCCTATGAGCCTGAACCCTCACGACACGACGCCGGCGCCCGGCCCCGTCTTCTTCGACCGCCGCGAACTGGACCCGATCCTCAGGGTCTATGGCCGCATGGTCGCGCAGGGCGAATGGCGCGACTACGCCATGGTCGGGCACAAGGATTTCGCCGAGTTCGCCGTCTTTCGCCGCAGCGGCGACGCCCCGCTCTACCGGATCGAAAAGCGCCCCGCCCTCCAGACCCGCCAGGGCCAGTGGGCCGTCATCGGCGAGGGCGGCCAGATCCTGAAACGCGGCCGCGAGCTGACCCAGGTGCTGCGCGTCTTCGACGGCCGCCGGTTTCAGGTGGTGGAGTAGAAACAAAAAGGGCCCCGCGAGGGGCCCTTTCCGTATCCGTCTTTCGACCGATTTCAGTTCCGGTTGCCGCCCATGAAGGCCAGCAGGA
>NZ_DLTK01000084.1:0-6749 GCF_002500885.1 Brevundimonas sp. UBA7838 | reverse complement strand
CGCCCATGAAGGCCAGCAGGAATTGGAACAGGTTCACGAAGTTGATGAACAGGCTCAAGGCGCCGAAGCCGGTCGCCACGCCCATCGCGTTCTGGTCGCCGCCCAAGGCGTAGTAGGTCATTTTCAGACGCTGAGTGTCGTACGCGATCAGACCCGAGAAAATCAGCACGCCCAGGCCGGAGATGATCAGGTAGAAGGTCCCGGACTGCAGGAACACGTTCACGATCGAGGCGATGATCAGGCCGATCACGCCCATGATCAGGAAGGTGCCCATGCCGGTCAGGTCCTTCTTGGTCGTGTAGCCCACCAGGCTCAGACCGCCGAAGGCCGCCGCCGTCACCAGGAAGGTGGTGGCCAGCGAACCGCCCGTATAGCGCAGGAACAGGATGCCAAGACCCGCGCCGATCGTGGCGACCACGGCCCAGTAGAGCATGTTCACGCCCTTGGCCGTCGGGTTCTTCATGAAGAACATCGAGCCGAACAGCATCACCAGCGGCGAAAACTGCACGATCATGCCCAGGATGGTCAGGCCGATCCGGCCGTCCGCCGTCTGGACGAACAGCAACTGCTGCACCGCCGGCACATTGCCGGTGACATAGGCCAGGGCGCCGGCGACCACGAGGCCCAGGGCCAGCTTGTTGTAGACGCCCAGCATGAAGCTGCGCAGGCCGGCGTCGACCGACATGTCGGCCGTCTGCGGCAGAGGACGGGCGTAACCGTTGTTGAAATCGCTCATGGCGACAAACTTTCTCCGATTGGCCGGAGAGGCTTCTCCGGTCACAGGCTTTGAATATCGTGAGCCGAGGCCCGCGCTGCAAGGAAAACCGGACTTGGAGGCTTGTGTTCCGGCCGCTACTTTCGGTCGCATGCTTCGTCTGTTCACCGCCCTGACCCTGCCGCCCGACGTCGCAGAGACGCTGAAACGACGACAATCGGGCCTGCCCGGCGCACGGTGGCGGCCGCTGGACGCCCTGCACGTCACGCTCGCCTTCTATGGCGAGATCGACGAACGCCGCGCCGACGACCTGGCGTCGGAACTGACGCGCGTGACGGGCGGCCCGTTCGAGATCGCGCTGAAGGGCGTCGGCTGTTTCGGCGACGACCACCGCAGCCACACCCTGTGGGCTGGGGTCGAAACGCCCAACGAGCGCCTGTCGGTTCTGGCCGGGCGCTGCAAGGCCGCGGGCGAACGCGCCGGGATCGGCATGGAGGCGCGCGCCTACAAACCGCATGTGACCCTGGCGTATCTGAAAACCCAGACCAATCCCGAACGGCTCGGCGCCTGGGTGTCAGGGCACAATCTGCTGCATTCGCCGCCGATCCGCATCGACCGCTTCGGCCTGTATTCCAGCGGCCTGACCGACAGCGGCAGCCATTACGAACTGGAGCGGGAGTATCTGCTGTGACCACTGCCGCATACACCGTGCCGCCGCATGTGACCTTGGGGCCGACGCTGGAGACCGAGCGGCTGATCCTGCGTCCGCCGGCGGTTGAGGACTTTCCGCGCTGGGCTGAGTTCATGGCCGATCCCGAAACCGCCCGCTTCATCGGCGGGGTCCAGCCCGCGCCCCAGGTCTGGCGCCTGATCTGCACCGTCGCGGGCATGTGGGCCCTGGCGGGAGAGGGCATGTTCTCCATCCTGGAAAAGGAAACCGGCCAGTGGATCGGCCGCATCGGGCCGCTACATCCCTATGGCTGGCCCGGCCGCGAGGTGGGTTGGAGCCTTCATCGCGACGCCACCGGCAAGGGCTATGCGGTCGAAGCGGCCGCAGCCACGATGGACTACGCCTTCGAGGTGCTGGGCTGGGACGACGTGATCCACTGCATCGCGCCCGAGAACCTGCCCTCGGCGGCGGTCGCGACACGGCTGGGATCGCGCAATCGCGGGCCGGGCGCCCTGCCCGAACCGCTCCAGGACATCGCCATCGATCTGTGGGGCCAGACGCGCGACGAATGGGCGATCAATCGGACGCGCCTGAATCGCTGACCGACAACCGAATGCGTCGGCGCATCGTATCCCTTCCAAACCGAACGAGGATACGCCCATGTTTCGCGCCAGCCTGATCGCCGCCTCCGCGGCCCTCGCCGTCCTGCCGGCGACGGCCTTCGCCCAGGCGTCGAACGTCGATCTGAACCGCTTCGACGGCCGGTGGTTCGAGATCGAGCGCAATCACAACAATGTCCAGAAGGACTGCAGCCGGGCGCAGATCGACTTCACGCCGCAGGGCGCCGCCGACCGCTACGCCATCACCGTCACCTGCGTCCGGCGCGCCGATGGCAAGGTCGAGACGCTGCGCGCCAACGCCCGTGTCACCGACACCACGACCAATGCGAAGTTCCGATTCAGCCTGACCGGCCTGCTCAGCTTCGGCGGCTTGGCGGGCCAGAACTACTGGGTCTACGACCATGCCCCGGACTACAGCTGGGCCATCATGGGGCTGCCGGACAAGTCGAACTGGTGGATCTGGCACCGGAACCAGAATGCGCCGCAGGCCGAACGCGACCGCATTCTGAGCCGCGTGCGCGCCCTGGGCTTCAGCACCGGCCGCTTGGTCCACACCGGCCTCTAAGGCGCCGCTTGCGATAGGAACGTAGGCGGAACATAAGCTGTCGGCATGTCCGCCGTCGCCCACCTCGAACTCGTCTTCAGCCGTCCCGAGACCACCCTTTCGGTCACGCGCGGCGCGGCGCGGCTGATGATGGACATGGGGTATGCGCCGCTCTTGGAAGTCTGCCTGCCCAACGGCCGCCGCGCCGATGTCATGGCGATCGGGCGCAAGGGCGACATCGTCATCTGCGAGGTCAAGTCAGGCGTCGAGGACTATCGGGTCGATCGCAAATGGCACGAATACGGACCGTTCTGCGACGCCTTCTTCTTCGCCGTCGCGCCCGAGTTTCCGCAGGACATCCTGTCCGACGAACCGGGCCTGATCGTCGCAGACGGTTTCGGCGGGGCGGTCGTGCGAGACGCGCCGGTGATCGGCTTGGCGCCCGCCCGTCGCAAGGCGCTGACGCTGGCCTTCGCGCGGCTGGGGGCGATGCGGACCTTGCGGGACTAGAGCCGGCGGAAGACGGCGGTGGCCAAACCCTCGGCGACCAGACGCGCCTCGACCTCGGCCAGGCTCTCGATCACCACGCCCTTGCCGCCTGTCGCGTGGATGATGCGTTGGCCATCCAGCATCAGCGCCGAATGGCCGGTCCAGTCCTGATCGTCGTTCGGCGCCAGCCATACGACGATGTCGCCGCGCTGTAGATCCGATGAAGACGCCGCGCGACCCATCTGGGCCTGCGCGTCCGACCGGCGGGGACCGGGTAGGCCGCATGCCAGCAGGGCCTGCTGCACTAGGCCGGAACAGTCGGTGGAGATCGAGGACCGCGCGCCCAACTCATGCGGACGGCCAAGCAGCCGCTCCGCCACCGCGACCATATCCGTCTCGAACGCGCCGACCGGCTTCAGATCAGCCTCGGCCACATCCGTCGCCTCGACCACCAGAGCGTTTAACGGCAGGGCGGCATCCACGCCGGCGATCCAATGCGTCGCCAGCGGCGCGCCGGCCGACAGACTGTCCAGCACGACCCAGCCAACGACGCCGTCTCGACGCGCCCGGCCCCAGGCCCGTCCGTTCGACCGATCCAGGACGTCGAAGACCTCGCCATGCAGAAGCTGGTCGATCCGACCGCCAACGTCGGACAGGACGTCAGCCACGGCGACACGACAATGCATGGCCTCGGTCGCCCGATAGGCGTCTGCGCGCACCAGCCCTTCCAGCGCCTGTTCGGCGAGGTCAGGGCGAACGAGGCGGTCGCCGGGCGGAAGAAGGTCGAGGACGTCGGTCAACGTGAACTCGCATTGCTGAACCCATAGCCTTATCCCCCGATGGCTTAGGGGCCGTTAACGCGGGACGCTTTTGCGAAAGAAAATCAACAGAACCGCGTTCTTAAAATCAAGAAGCCGTCTTGAAGCGTCGCCTGGTCACGCCATGTCGCAGGGCGGACGTCATGTTGGCGCGCTGGAGGCTCTGATGCTTTTGTGGCTGTTCTTGCTGATCGTGCTGGCGCTTACGGTCGCTGACGAGGGACCTTTCGGAATCACTCTACGGCGATGGCTGGTGGAAACGCCGGCGCGCCGTCTCTCGCGTCTGACGGCCGGGCAGACGGCGGGCCTTTGTCTGATCGTGGCGCTGGGTGTCGCCGCCATTTTTCTCTTCGAGGCGGATGGCGCCCGAATGTTCGCTTTGGCGGCGCCAGACATGATCGCCTGGACCCTGATGTTCGACGTGACCGTGATTTTCGATCTGGTCGTCCTAGCCATCAGTCTACGCGCTGTCGCGGGGTGGCGTGGCCTGATGCGGCAGCGGGAATTGGCGACCCGCGTTGTCAGCACCGTGTTCGGACGCATCAGACGCCGCGCACGGTCGCGGGGCGGGCGCCTCGGAAAGCCCAGGCCGCCGCGATCCCCATCCGACTACGCCGAGCCGGAGCCGGGGTTCGCCTTCGCCTGATCGTCAGTCGACGTAGCGCGCTCTGAGCATGGCGTAGCAGGCCCTTAGCGCCTGGGCCTCGCCGCCTTCCGGATAGCCGGGGCGGGCGCGGGGGTTCCAGGCGAAGATGTCCATGTGCGCCCAGGCCCCCGTGGTCGGAGCGAACTTTTGCAGGAATAGGGCCGCCGTCACCGATCCGGCCTGGGCCCACCCGGCCGGGTCGTTTCGCAGGTCTGCGATCTCGGCGTCCAGCGCGCCGCGATAGCCGGGCCACAGCGGCATTCGCCACAGGGGATCGCGCACCTGACCCGCTGAGGCCAGCAGTCCGGCGGCCAGGGCTTCGTCGTCTGTGTAAAGAGGCGGCAGCTCCGGACCCAGGGCGATCCGCGCGGCGCCGGTCAGGGTGGCGAAGTCCAGCGTCAGGTCGGGTTGGTGCTCGCCCGCCCGTGTCAGGGCGTCGGCCAGGATCAGCCGGCCTTCGGCGTCCGTATTGCCGATCTCGATGGTCAGCCCCTTGCGGCTGTTCAGGATGTCGCCGGGCCGGAAAGCGTCGGCCGACACGGCGTTCTCGACCGCCGCGACGATGACCACCAATCGCACGGGCAGGTCGGCCTGCATCACCAGACGCCCCAGGGCCAGGGCATGGGCCGAGCCGCCCATGTCCTTCTTCATATTGCGCATGCCGGCGGCGGGCTTCAGGTCCAGACCGCCGGTGTCGAACACCACCCCCTTGCCGACCAGAGCGACCAGCGGCAGGTCGGTCCGGTCCAGCTTCCAGGCGATCTCGATCAGGCGCGGCGCCCGGTGCGGGGCGGCGGCGCGCCCCACGGCGTGGACGGCCGGATAGTTGTCTTCCAGCAGGGCGTCGCCGGTCGTGACGGTGATCTCGGCGCCCGCGCTCTCTGCAATCTCGCGGGCGATGGTCTCGATCTGCAACGGCCCCATGTCGGCGGCGGGCGTATCGACCATTTCGCGGGCCAGGGCGCAGGCGGCGGCGATGCGCGAGATTTCGGCGACATCCACACCGTCCGGCGCGACCAGCCGCACGGGCGTCCTGTCCGCTCGGGCCTTGTAGCGATCGAAGACATAGGCCCCCAGCAGGAAAGCCAGGGTCGCCAGTTCGGCATCGCGCGCGCCGACCTCAAGCCGATACAGGCCGCCCGGCAACCGCGCCGACAGCCCCCGCACGCTCATCGGGTCGAAGGTCGCGCCCGCGCCCACGACCACCTGGCCGATCTCGCCGTCCGCGTCCGGCACGACCAACAGCTGGCCCGGCTTGCCTTCGAACCCATGCCGATCGCCCCAGCGGCGGGCCGCACCGTCCAGCACGCCGCCCGCCTGAACGAAGCGGATCGGGACGGCGCCGTCGCCGTCTTGGGCGGACACCAGCAGGGGATGCGAGACGGACATGAGGCCCTCGAAACGAAGTTAACCATCGGTTGACGCGAACCGGCGATTCTAGGGGTGAGACCTCTAGGACCGTCTGGACCTGACCCATGTCGCGCATGCCCGCCCTTCTCGCAACCGTCGCCCTGATCGCCCTGTCCGGCGCGCCGGCGCTGGCCGCTGATCCGACGGCGGCGACCGCAGCCCAGGCTCGCACGCCGTCGTCCGCTGCGGTGCGGGCCACCTACGACCGGATGGACGCCCTTTCGCGCTCGGTGTTCTGGGCCTCGGAGCAACAGGCCGATCCGACCGACGCCGTGGCGGGCGTGAAACTGGCCCAGGCCCTGCGTGAGCTGGGCCGCTATGACCAGGCAGCCGAGGCCGCCCAGGCGACCCTGACCGTCCAGCCGAACAATCTCGACGCCCTGCTGGAACTGGGTCGCGCCCATATCGCGCGGGGCCAGGCCTTCTATGGCGTCGCCCCGTTGGAACAGGCCCGCAATCAGGCGCCGCGCGACTGGCGCGCCTATTCGCTGCTGGGCGTGGCCTATGAGCAGGTGCGCCGCACCGACGACGCCCGCGCCGCCTGGAACCAGGCTCTGGCCCTGTCGCCCGACAATCCCGACGTCCTGACCAATGCGGCCACCGCCGCCCTGACCCAGGGCGATGCGCCCGGCGCCGAGACCCTGCTGCGCCGCGCCGTCGCCCAGCCGACCGCCTCGGCCAAGGTGCGCCAGAACCTGGCCATGGTGCTGGGCCTGCAGGGCAAGATGGGCGAGGCCGAACAGATCCTGCGCCGCGAGCTTCCGCCCGATCAGGCCGAGCAGAACCTGCAATGGCTGCGCGCGCGCGGCACGGCCGGCGCCGCGTCGTCCAGCGGCG
>NZ_DLTK01000114.1:5414-5659 GCF_002500885.1 Brevundimonas sp. UBA7838 | reverse complement strand
GCTGAACGTCACCCCCGACGTCCTCAGCCCCCGCCCCGACACCGAGACCCTGATGGACGTCTCCATGCTGGCCTTCGGCAAGACCGAAGCCTTCGACGCCATCGACCTGGGCACCGGCTCGGGCGCGATCCTGCTGGCGCTTCTGGCCGAGCGGCCGGCCGCGCGCGGGGTCGGCACCGACATCTCGTCCGAGGCCCTGGCGGTGGCCAAGGAGAACGCCGCCAACCTGGACCTGAACGACCGCG
>NZ_DLTK01000114.1:0-5256 GCF_002500885.1 Brevundimonas sp. UBA7838 | reverse complement strand
GACCGCGCGACCTTCCTGCGCACCGAATGGGCGGCGGGCTTCGGCGACGCCAGCTTCGACCTGGTGCTGTCCAACCCGCCCTATATCCCGACCGACCATATCGCGACCCTGGACCCGGAGGTCCGCGACCACGACCCGCACCTGGCGCTGGACGGCGGCCCCGACGGCTTGCAGGCCTATCGTGATCTGGCGCCCGAGGTGAAACGCATCCTGAAGCCGCTGGGCGTTTTCGCCGTCGAGATCGGCTTCGATCAGGGTCCGCAGGTCAAGGCGCTGTTCGAGGCCGCCGGCTTCACCGACGTCAAGATCATCAAGGACCTGGGCGAACGCGACCGCGTCGTCACCAACGGCCCGGACCCGCGCACCAATCCGATCCCGCAGGACTGATCGAGATCAGACGGTCGGCGGACAAAAACACCGTCTAATTCGTCTGATTCGTCTAATTCGTCTGAATTGGCCCTCCCCGGCCGTGCGATGCGTCCCCTGCGGACGAACCGAGACAGGATCGCACGGTTTGGGGGCGTGGGCAGGAGGATGACGCTGGCGGGCGGCAGGGTGTTGAAATCGTTCGCGATGTGCGTCGCAGATGCGCGGGCTGGCGGCTCTGCGTTAGTGTGCGCCGAGAGGAGCCGCCCATGACGACCAACCGCCTGACGCCCCGCGCTCGCGGACTGCGCCAAGTCGGCGGGTTAGCCGAGGACCGGATCTGGGCGCGGTTGCGCGGCGGCGCCGTCGACGGTTGGAAGGTGCGTCGCCAGCATCCGGTCGGCCGGTGTGTGGTGGATTTCGCCTGCGTGCCGCTGCGGCTGGTCATCGAGATCGACGGCGGAGTGCATGAGCGCGACGAGGTCGTCTTGAACGACCACTATCGCCAGCAGGCGATCGAGGCGCTGGGCTGGACCGTCATCCGCTTCACCAACGCCGAAGCCCTGGCCGACCCCGACCGCATCGACGCCGCCATCCGTGACCGCGCCAAAACACTGGGTCTATGACCTCCCTCTCCCATTGGGAGAGGGCTTGAGCCTCCGAGAGCGCAGCGAGCGGCCTTGCGCGAAAGGGTGAGGGTCGTCCGTCCCCGACCATCCGCTGCGGCCAGACCCCTGCGGCGGCTCACGCCGACTTCGACGCCCGACCCTCATCCAACCGCTTCGCGGCCACCTTCTCCCAACGGGAGAAGGATCAGGACGGAGACGCCCCTCTCCCATTGGGAGAGGGCTTGAGCGCCCGCGAGCGCAGCGAGCGGCCTTGCGCGAAAGGGTGAGGGTCGTCCGCCGCCCACCATCCGCTGCGGCCCGAGCGCTGCGGCGGCTCACGCCGACTTCGACACCCGCCCCTCATCCGTCCGCTTCGCGGCCACCTTCTCCCAATGGGAGAAGGATCTCAGTGACGAAGCTACTTTTTGGCCAGATTGGTGAGTTCCTCACGCAGCTTCTTCATGTCTTGCGCGATCTGAATCAAAGGCGGAGGCCCACCTAGCTGGCCCCAGTTTTCGTAATCTTTGAGAAGATTCAAAACATAGCTGTGGCCCTCGCGCTTTTTGGCTTTAGGGAAGCGTAACCAGCTAACTTCCACGCCGACGACCCGCTCATTCAGCTTCTCAAAACCATCCAAAAACACCGAGAATGAGCTATTCGGCTTCAGCACAGACAGCGACCTCATTGGCATCTCTGCAACTTCGCCTCGGCGCTGCAGCACAAGAGGCGGGTCAAACCTCATCTCGATGTCATATGCGGCTCCTGTGCCCGTATTCTGCAGCACAAGATTAGTGTGAATGATTGACCACGGGCTTGGCTCCAACGTCACAACGACGCTGGGCTGGCTTGTTGCGTCCGATAATCTCTTTGTTTCTCGGGCGAGGACCGCTGTCACAACGGCAAGCACGATCGTGGCCAAAGCCGTCACGACGGTCCCGGCAGCAGACCAGTCAACTTGGGGAAGCGTCATCAATGCACCCGCATCTTCCCGATCTCCAGCCCGCCCTCGCTGGCGGTGACGGCGATCACCCCGCCGTCCTCGATCTCGCCGGCCAGGAGTTTGCGCGCGATCGGGTCGACCAGGTCCTTCTGGATGACGCGTTTCAGGGGTCGCGCGCCATAGGCGGGGTCGTAGCCGCGGTCGGCGAGCCAGGCCAGGGCGCTGTCGTCCAGGTCCAGGGTCAGGCGACGGTCGGCGAGCAGCTTCTCGAAGCGTGACAGCTGGATGCGGACGATGCCGCCCATCTGGTCGCGGCCCAGGCGGTGGAACAGGATGATCTCGTCGATCCGGTTCAGGAACTCGGGCCGGAAGTGGGCGCGGACGGCGTCCATGACGAAGGGGCGCACGGCCTCGACGTCGTCCCCCTCGCCCTGATCGGCCAGATACTGGCTGCCCAGATTGGAGGTCATGATGATCAGGGTGTTCCTGAAATCGATGGTTCGGCCCTGCCCGTCCGTAAGGCGGCCGTCGTCGAGCACTTGCAGCAGCACGTTGAAGACGTCGGGGTGGGCCTTTTCGACCTCGTCGAACAGGACGACCTGATAGGGGCGACGACGCACGGCCTCGGTCAGGGCGCCGCCCTCGTCATAGCCGACATAGCCGGGAGGGGCGCCGATCAGGCGGGAGACGCTGTGTTTCTCCATATATTCCGACATATCCAGGCGGGTGATGGCCGCCTCGTCGTCGAACAGGAAGTCGGCCAGCGCCTTGGTCAGTTCGGTCTTGCCCACACCGGTCGGGCCCAGGAACAGGAAGCTGCCCAACGGACGGTTGGGGTCGTTCAGACCGGCGCGGGCGCGGCGCACCGCGTCGGAGACGGCGGCCAGCGCCTCGTCCTGACCCACCACACGACCGCCGAGCGCGGTCTCCATCTGGAGCAGTTTCTCGCGTTCGCCCTCCAGCATCTTGTCGACGGGCACGCCGGTCCAGCGGCTGACGACGGCGGCGATCTGTTCGGCGTCGACGACCTCGGGGGTCAGGGGGCCCTTGCCGGAGGTCTCATTGGCCTCGGCTTCTTCGAGCTGCTTTTCGATCTGGGGGATCTGGCCGTAGGCGATCTCTGACGCACGGCCCAGGTCGCCGGCGCGCTGGGCGTTGGCGAGTTCAAGGCGCAGGCGGTCCAGGGTTTCGCGCAACTGGGCGCCCTGGCCGACCTTGTCCTTTTCGGCCTTCCACTGGGTGGTCAGGTCGTCGGACTGGCCTTCCAGATCGGCGATCTCGTCCTCCAGCTTTTCCAGACGATGCTGGGAGGCCTGGTCGGTCTCCTTCTTCAGGGCCTCGCGTTCGATCTTGAGCTGGACCAGACGGCGGTCGATCTCGTCCAGGGCCTCGGGCTTGGAGTCCACGGCCATGCGCACGCGGCTGGCGGCCTCGTCGATCAGGTCGATGGCCTTGTCGGGCAGGAAGCGGTCGGTGATGTAGCGGTTCGACAAAGTGGCTGCGGCCACAATCGCGCTGTCGGAAATGCGCACGCCGTGGTGGACCTCGTACTTCTCCTTGAGCCCGCGCAGGATGGAGACGGTGTCCTCCACCGTCGGTTCGGCGACGAAGACCGGCTGGAAGCGGCGGGCGAGCGCGGCGTCCTTTTCGACGTGTTTGCGGTATTCATCCAGGGTCGTGGCGCCGACGCAGTGCAGCTCGCCGCGCGCCAAGGCGGGCTTCAGCAGATTGGAGGCGTCCATGGCGCCGTCGCCCTTTCCGGCGCCGACAAGGGTGTGCATCTCGTCGATGAACAGGATGATGCCGCCCTCGGCCGCCGAGACCTCGGACAGGACGGATTTAAGCCGCTCCTCGAACTCGCCGCGATACTTCGCGCCGGCGATCAGGCTGCCCATGTCCAGCGCCATGACGGTCTTGTCGCGCAGGGATTCGGGCACGTCGCCGTTGACGATGCGCAGGGCCAGGCCCTCGACGATGGCGGTCTTGCCGACGCCGGGTTCGCCGATCAGGACAGGGTTGTTCTTGGTGCGGCGGGCCAGGACCTGGATGGTGCGGCGGATCTCTTCGTCGCGGCCGATGACCGGGTCGATCTTGCCGTCGCGGGCGGCCAGGGTCAGGTCGCGGGCGTAGCGTTTCAGGGCGTCGTAGCCGTCCTCGGCGCCGGCGCTGTCGGCGGTCTTGCCCTTGCGCACCTCGGCGATGGCGGCGTCCAGTTTCTCGGCCGTGGCGCCCGAAGCCTTCAGCACCTCGGCGGCGACCCCGCCTTCCTTGGCCAGGGCGGCCAGCAGGCGTTCGGTGGTGACGAAGGCGTCGCCGGCGGTCTTGGAGGCCGCCTCGGCGGCGGCGAAGACGCGCGCGGTGTCGCCGTCCAGATAGAGCTGACCCGAGCCGCCGGTGACCTGGGCGCGCTTCTTCAACGCGGTTTCGACATCGGCCTCGGCGCGGCGGGCGTCGCCGCCGGCGGCGGTGATCAGATTGCGGGCCAGGCCGTCGCGTTCCTCCAGCAGCACCTTGAGCAAATGCTCAGGCGCAAACTGCTGGTGACGGCGGGCCAGGGCCAGCGACTGGGCCGACTGGACGGCCTGTTTGGCGCGGTCGGAATAGAGTTCGAGATTCATGGTTTCAGTCCCCTCGGGAGGCGGATGGATTTCAGCACACCCTCTGCTGAGCAGCGCGCTGTTGAGATCGAGGTGGGTGTGACGATCGGGTCACACAAGGGGTCCGCTGGGCGGCTTTCGGGGCTGTCCGTTTCGCCGCCGCGCGCCTAGGCTCTGGCGAACAGGAGCGCCTCGTGATCGCCCATTCCGCCTGGCCCGTCGATCCGGCCGTCGTCGGCCCTTTTCTGATCGCCGTGGCGCTGATCGAGCTGACGCCGGGGCCGAACATGGGCTGGCTGGCGCTGGTCGCCCTGGCGCGGGGACGGCTGGCCGGTTTCGCGGCTGTGGCGGGCGTGACCCTGGGGCTGGCGGTGTGGATGCTGGCGGCCGCCTATGGGCTGACGGAGGTCTTTTCCGTCTGGCCGCCGCTGTATCAAGGCCTGCGTTGGGCGGGCGTGCTGTTTCTGCTGTGGCTGGCGTGGGAGGCCTGGCGCGCGCCGACGATCGAGGCGGCGCCCACGCCAGACGGCCGCTCGCTGCGCGGCCTGTTCGTGCGCGGCCTGATGGGCAATCTGCTGAACCCCAAAGCCGCCGTCTTCTATGTCGCGCTGCTGCCGACCTTCATGCGGCCGGACCACGGCGCGCCGCTAAGCCAGGCCCTGACGCTGGGGAGCCTGCATCTGGCGGTCGCCGTCCTGGTGCACAGCCTGATCGTGATCGGTGGCGCAGGCGCGGCGCGGCTCGC
>NZ_DLTK01000096.1:0-9970 GCF_002500885.1 Brevundimonas sp. UBA7838 | reverse complement strand
CCCTCCCCTGCCCCCGCTTCCGGTATGCCGGACGCCGCCGATCCGCAGGCCGTCGCCCGGCGCGAAGCCCGTCAGGCCGCCCGCCGCGACATCACCCAGGACACGGCGCAGGAGTTCCTGGCCCGCGCCCAGCTCGGCGCGACCACCGACGACGGCTTCGCCGAGCGCTGGGCCCTGTTCTGGTCGAACGCCCTGACCGTCTCGGCCGCCAAGTTCGCCAGCGGCGCCTTCGTGGGCCAATACGAGCGCGAGGCCATCCGCCCCCACGTCTTCGGCCGGTTCGAGGATCTGGTCCTGGCCGCCGAACAGCATCCCGCCATGCTGCTCTATCTGGATCAGGCCCGATCGGTCGGTCCCGACAGCATGGCCGGCGCGCGCCGCAACGCCGGTCTGAATGAAAACCTGGCCCGCGAGATGATGGAGTTGCACACGGTCGGCGCTGACGGGGGCTACACCCAGGCCGACGTCACCGAACTGGCGCGCGCCCTGACCGGCTGGTCGATCCCCGCCGCCCGCGATCAGCGTCAGCCCAACCGTCCGCGCCGCGCGCGCAACATGGCCGCCCAGGCCGAGCCCGGTCCCGACGGCTTCGTCTTCCGCGCCAATGTCCACGAACCCGGCGCCCGTACGGTGATGGGCAAGACCTATCCTGCGGCGGGCCTGGCCCAGGGGCAGGCCATCCTGCGTGACCTGGCCCGGCATCCGGCGACGGGCAAACGCCTGTCGCGCCGTCTCGCCGCCCATTTCGTCGCCGACGATCCGCCGCCCGCTTTGGTCGCGCGGCTGGAAACGGCCTGGACCGGCTCCGGCGGCGATCTGGCCCAGGTCGCCCGCGCCTTGATCGACGCGCCAGAGACCTGGACGCCCCAGCCGGCCAAGATCAAGACGCCCTACGACTTCATCGTCTCGGCCCATCGCGCGCTGGGAACCCGGCCTCAGCGGGTCCAGCCGTTGCGCCAGGCCCTGCTCGACATGGGCCAGTCGCCGTTCGCGCCCCCATCGCCCGAGGGCTGGGCCGACACGGCCGCCGACTGGGCCGGCCCCGACGCCCTGGTCAAGCGGCTGAACTGGTCGCGCACCGCCGCCGACTTGGCGCAAGCAAGCGATCCCAATGCGGTCGCCGCCTCCGCCCTCGGCCCGCGCCTCGGCGAACGCACCCGCCTCGCCGTCGCCCGCGCCGAAAGCCGGCCCGAGGCCCTCACCCTTCTGTTCATGTCGCCGGAGTTCCAACGCCGATGACCTCCCTCAATATAAACCGGCGCCATCTGTTGGCCGCCGCCTCCGCCGGGGTCGGTCTGGCCTTCGCCGGCCGTGTCGCCGCCCAGACCAATGACCCCGCCAACAAGCTGGTCGTCGTCATCGCCCGCGGCGCCATGGACGGCCTGTCGGTGACCGTGCCCTACGCCGATCCGAACTACGTCCCCTTGCGCGGCGGTCTGGCCATCGCCGCGCCCGGCGAGGCGAACGGCGCCCTGGCCCTGAGCGAAGGCTTCGGCCTGCATCCGGCGCTGGCGGGTCTGCACGACCTCTATGGTCAGGGTCAGATGCGGTTCGCCCCCGCCGTCGCCCTGCCCGTGCGCATCCGCTCGCACTTCGACGCCCAGGACGTTCTGGAAAACGGCGGCGAAGGTCTGCGCCAACAGTCCGACGGCTGGCTGAACCGCGCCATCGTCGCGGCCGGCGGAACGTCGCTGAAGGGCCTGTCGATCGGCGCCCAGACCCCGCTGATCCTGCGCGGTGATGCGCCGGTGTCCAGTTGGGCGCCCGGCGGTTTGGTGCGTGACGGCGACCGCATCGCCTCCTTGCTTCAGGACCTCTACGTCGAGGATCCGATGCTGGGCCAGAACCTGGCGCGGGGTCTGGCGACCGAGCAACTGGTCAGCATGGAGGGCGGCGACCAACG
The DNA here is from genome assembly GCF_002500885.1 of Brevundimonas sp. UBA7838. Taxonomy (NCBI): domain Bacteria; kingdom Pseudomonadati; phylum Pseudomonadota; class Alphaproteobacteria; order Caulobacterales; family Caulobacteraceae; genus Brevundimonas; species Brevundimonas sp. UBA7838. The sequence goes on along the minus strand of NZ_DLTK01000096.1, from coordinate 8,067 downwards.
CCTGCGCCGCAACGACGTCCAGGGCCTGGGCCAGGCCGTCGCCAGGCTGATGACCGGACCGGAGGGCGCCGACATCGTCGCCGTCTCGCTGGACGGCTGGGACACCCATGCGGGCCAGCGCGCGCAACTCCAGACCCGGCTGACGGGCCTGGATCAACTGGTCACGGGCCTGAGGGACGGTTTGGATGACGCCTGGTCGCGCACGGCGGTCATCGTCGCCACCGAGTTCGGCCGCACCGCCCGCGCCAACGGCACGCAAGGCACCGACCACGGCACCGGCTCGTCGCTTCTGCTGGCAGGGGGTGCGGTCAAGCGCGGCGGCCCCATCGGCGACTGGCCGACCCTGGCCGACAAACGCCTGTTCGAGAGCCGCGACCTGGCCCCGACGCTGGACATCCGTTCGGTCTTCAAGGGCGTGCTGCGCGATCACATGGGCCTGGACCGCGCCGCGCTGGACGCCCGCGTTTTACCCGGCAGCGCCGCCGAGGCGCCGGCCATGGACGGTCTGGTCTAGCCGCCACGCTTGCTTTTTGCGGCGCAACATCGCATCAGGACGCCATCACCTTGGACCCGGCCCTGTTCGCAGGCGACGGGTGGCTATCCCCGCCGCCGATCCGCTGGGAAACCGAGCCGCCGGAAACCGAAACGTCGGTCAGGCTCATCCAGATGAAATCCTGAAATGTCCATCATCGCCTCCGCGCGCCAGCAATGGCTCGCCAATCCTCGCCGCGATCTTCTGGCGGGGACCGTCGTGGCCCTGGCTCTGATCCCCGAAGCCATCGCCTTTTCCATCATCGCCGGCGTCGATCCCGCCGTCGGCCTCTACGCCAGCGTGGTCATCGCCGTGACCATCGCCTTCGTGGGCGGGCGTCCGGCCATGATCTCGGCCGCGACCGGCGCCATGGCCCTGCTGATGGTCACGCTCGTGCGCGACCACGGGCTGGAATATCTGTTCGCCGCCTCGCTGCTCTGCGGCGTGTTCCAGATCGTCATCGGCCTGCTGAAGCTGGGCCGCTACATCAAGTTTGTCAGCCGCAGCGTCATGACCGGCTTCGTCAACTCGCTGGCCATCCTGATCTTCCTGGCCCAGATGCCCGAGTTGATCGGCCGGGGCTGGATCACCTACGCCCTTGTCGCGGCGGCCCTGGTCGTCATCTACGGCTTTCCGCGCCTGACCAAGGCCGTGCCCTCGCCCCTGGTCGCCATCGTCGCCATCAGCGCCCTGGTGATCGTGCTGAAGCTAGATGTGCGCACCGTCGGCGACATGGGCCAGATGCCGACCAGCCTGCCGATGTTCCATCTGCCCGCCGTGCCCCTGACGTGGGAGACGCTGGTCATCATCGCCCCGATTTCGGCGACCCTGGCCTTCGTCGGCCTGCTGGAAAGCCTGCTGACCGCCAACCTGATCGACGACATCACCGACACCCCGTCGGACAAGGATCGCGAGACGCGCGGCCAGGGCATCGCCAACATCCTGTCGCCTCTCTTCGGCGGCATGGCGGGCTGCGCCATGATCGGCCAGTCGATGATCAACGTCACCTCGGGCGCGCGGGGACGACTATCGACCCTGTGGGCCGGGTTGTTCCTGCTGTTTCTGATGCTGGCGCTTCAGACCTGGGTCGCCCAGATCCCAATGGCGGCCCTGGTCGCCGTCATGATCATGGTCTCGATCGGCACCTTCGACTGGTCGTCGGTGATGAAGCTGCGCTCCACCCCGCTTCAGTCGTCCATCGTCATGATCGCCACGACCGTGACGGTCGTCGCCACCCACGATCTGTCCAAGGGCGTCATCCTGGGGGTGCTGCTGTCGGCGATCTTCTTCATGCGCAAGGCCGGCAAGACCATCGCCGTGACCGAGGTTCCAACGCCGGGACCGGGCGTGCTGCGCTACCGCGTCTCAGGCCAGCTGTTCTTCGCCTCGGCCGATCTGTTCGCCGCCAGCTTCGAGCATCACGGCCAACCCACGCGCGTCGAGATCGATCTCAGCGACGCCCATCTGTGGGATCTGACCGGCGTCGCCGCCGTGGACAAGGTCGTCTTCCGCTACCGCCGTCAGGGCGCAGACGTGCAGGTTTTGGGCATGAACGACGCCGCCCGCACCCTGGTCACGCGGGTGGGGCGGTTCGAGAAGATGCATCTGCCGGACGGCGCCGGCGCGCATTGAGCTGTCAGGCGGCGTTGGAGGTCGGTTCGAGGTCGGGCTTGGGCATCTTGCAGATGCGGTTCAGGTCGGCCCGGATCGAGCTGCCCTGGAAGTGCGAGATTTCGGCGCCCGAATAGCCCTCGCCCGACAACGCTTTGACGACATCGCCGGTGTTCAGACAATCGTTGGTCCGAGCGAGCTGGTAGGCGCGCTCCACGACGTGGGTGCGGTTCATGTTGGAAGCCTTTCGTGCCTTCCAACAACGCGCGCCAAGCTAAACCGTTCCCATTATTGGATTTTCGGCCCGACCGGCCCGCGCTTGCATCTGTCATGAATATCTGCGCACATAGAGCTCGTCGATCTCTCTGCGTAACGCCCACTCTCTCTGCGAACGCACGAGTCAAGGCCGCTCCCATTCAGACCCGACAGGCCGCAGGGACGTTCCCTCGGTCAATTTCTAACGGAGGTCTCAAAATGGCTACCGGCACTGTCAAATGGTTCAACCCGACCAAGGGTTACGGCTTCATCCAACCCGACGACGGCGGCAAGGACGTCTTCGTCCACATCTCGGCCGTCGAAGGCGCTGGCCTGCGCGGCCTGGATGAAAACCAGAAGGTTTCCTACGAGCTGGAACGCGACAAGCGTTCGGGCAAGGAATCGGCTGGCCAGCTGCAAACCATCGGCTGATTTCAGCGTCTCAGCTGAACTGGCGACGGCGGCTCCTCACGGAGCCGCCGTTTTCAATTGGGGCTCAAGCTATCGGCTGAAGCAGGTCCGCTCGATGAAGCCCTGCGCGGCGGCAGAGGCTTCTGAGGGATTGTGCCCGCCGTCGAACTCCAGAGCCGCGAACGGCGCCTTGGCCACGCGCAGGGCCTCGACCAGGGGCGCATAGTGATCTGCGAACGGCGCGGCCGGATCCTTGCGGCCGCCCGCGACGAAGATCGGACGGTCCGCCAGCTCGGGCGCGCGTTGGGCCAGACCGGACATGGCGGCGTCGCGCGTGATTGCGTTCATGAAGCCGTCCACACCTTCGGGGCCGAAACGGGTCGTCTCGGGTTCTGCGGCGAAACTGTCCAGATCCGTCTTCCAGGCCGCACGATAGTCCGCGTCCGTCCCCCAGCGTGCGCCGATCACGCCCATGTCGGCCGGAACCAGAGCCGCGGCGCAGCGCACGCCGTGATCCGCCGCCGCCGTCTGCAACGCCACCCAGCCGCCATAGCTGACGCCGATCACGCCGATCTTCGAGGCGTCCGCTCCGCTGGCCGGATCAGTCTTCAGCCAGGCCACGGCCGCCGCCCCATCCTCGCGCGAATGCTGAAGGCTGATCGTCCCGCCGGACGTTCCCGTGCCGCGATACTGCGGCAGCAGCACGCTATAGCCGGCCTTCTGAAGATCCAGTGCGATGCGTGGGATGTTGGGTCCGGCGGGGAAACCGTTGAACAGGACGACGGCTGGACGTGCGCCCTCCCCGACCCCTTGCAGCAGCCGCGCCGACATCGTCGCATCGCCCGACGGGATGGACACCTCGCGAGGCGCTTCCTGCGCGACGGCCAAACCCGGCAGCAGCGCGGCGCCCAGCGCGATCATCAAAGCCTTCATGTCATCTCGTCCCGTGTTCGGCCTCATTTCGCGGATGCGAAGCGCAAGCCCTCACGGCTCTAGTGACATGTCACACTCAACGGCACAGCTTACCGTTCGCTCATGACAGGGATTTCATGGATCGATTGAGGCGACGGCCCTACGGCTTCGTTTTGTCAATCCAGGCGGCGAAGGCGTCGGTGAAGCTGTTCAGGAAGGTCTTGGTGTCGTCCTTTTTCAGCTTGCCGTTCTCGTCCAGCAGGTCCGCGACATTGCCGATATAGGCCTCGGGCTGCTGCATGGTCGGCATGTTCAGGAAAACCAGCGGCTGGCGCAGGTGGTGGTTGGCGCCGAACGCCGCGACGGCGCCGGGCGAGACGCTGACGATCGCGGCGGGCTTGCCCTGCCAGATGCTGTGGCCATAGGGGCGAGAGCCGACGTCCAGGGCGTTCTTCAGCGCGCCGGGAATGGAGCGATTGTATTCGGGCGTGACGAACAGCACCGCCTCGGTCGTCGCCACCTCCTCGCGAAACCGCTCCCAGGCCGGCGGCGGGTTATCGGTCTCCAGGTCGGGGTCATAGAGCGGCAGGTCGCCGATTTCGACCGGCTCGATCTCCAGCCCTGGCTCAGCCAGCGCCTTCAGCTCCATGCCGATGGCGCGCGAATAGGAGCCTTTGCGCAGGCTGCCGACGATCAGGGCGACGCGGACGGTCATGGAAGGTCTCCGGGCTGGACGGGTTCAAGCGCCAGCATAACCGATCCGCGCCCCGGCGCGTTCCCTCAGCCCGCGAACAGGGCCGCCGCGAAGGCTTCGCCCGCCGGTGCGGCCGACTTCGGGCCGAGGACGGCGCTGGCCGCCTGGCCAGGGGCCAGCACCCGGCCGCCGACCGCGCGCACATCCTCGATCGTCTGGGCTTCCAGCTGTTCGGTCATCGACAGGCTCGAGCGCGGGGCGCCGAAGATCAGGGTCTGGGCGGCGTTGCGCCCGGCGCGGCTCATCGGGTTTTCGTCGGACATCCAAAGGCCGGCCTTCATCACCGCCTTGGCGCGCGACAACTCCTTTTCGGTCGGCCCGTTCTCGGCCAGGGCCCGCACCTCGGCCGCCGAGACCTCGGCCAGTTCTTTCGCCCGATCCGCCGCCGCCCCGGCGTAGATTCCCAGCACGCCCGTATCCTCGTACGGCTCCTGATAGGCGTCGATGGCGTAGGCCAGGCCCCGCTCCTCGCGCGCGCTCTGGAACAGGCGCGAGGCCATGCCGCCGCCCAGAATCTCGCCGAACAGCCGCATGGCCGAAAGCGCCGGATCGGTCGCGGACAGGGCCGGCAGTTGGAACACAAGATTGGCCTGTTCGATCTTGCGCGTCAGCTTCGCGTGTCCGCCGACGAAGGCGGCCGGCGCGGGCGCGTCAGCCGGGGTCGCCACCGCATCGCCGAACCAGCGCTCGGCCAGGGCCAGCAGTTCGGTCTCGTCCACCGCGCCTGAGACCGACACCACCATCCGGTCGGGCGAATACAGCCGCGCGCGCCACGCCTCGACCGACGTCTTGTCGGCCGGCTTCAGGCTGGCGACCGAGCCCAGGATCGGGCGGCCCAGCGGTTGTTTGGCGAAGGCGCGCGTCTGCACCATCTCGAACACATGGTCGTCGGGCGTGTCGAAGGCCTCGGCGATCTCTTGGGCCACCACGTCCTTCTCGCGCTCAATCTCAGCAGGATCGAGGGTCGGGCGGAACACCAGGTCCGATAGCACCTGCATCGCCAGCGGCAGCGAGCCGTCCAGCCCCCGCACCTCAAAGCTGGTGCGCTCGTAGCCGGTGGAGGCGTTGATGGTGCCGCCCTCGGCCTCGATCCGCTCGACGATCTCGCGCGCGGCCATGTCGCCGGCGCCCTTGAACACCAGATGCTCCAGCAGGTGCGACCAGCCGGACCGATCCAGCGGCTCCCAGCGCGCCCCGCCCTTGACGGTGACGACGACGGCCAGGGTCTTCAGCCCCGGCATCGGATCGCAGATGACGCGAACGCCGTTGGACAGGGTGTGCAGGGAAGTCAGGATTCTAGTCTTTCCTATCGCCGCGCACGCGGTGCGCGGCTGCTTGAGGACCGTCTTTCTTGATGCGACGGCGAAGCAGGGCCACATAGAAACCCGCAAGCGCGATCGCCAGTCCGAACCATGTCAGGGCGTATCCGAAATGGTTGTTGGAAAAGGCCGCCGGCGGCGCGGACGGCCTCAGCGCCGCGAACTCGGGATTGACGGCGGTGATGGCGAACACGGCCTCGGGCCGGACCGGGCCGGTGACGTTCAGCGCCTTGGCCATCGCCGCCGTGTCGCGGGCGTAGAAGCGGCCGTCGCGGGGCGCCGGGCTCATGGCGCCGGGCTTGTCGAAGGTGCGAAACTCTCCGACCATCACCAGCGGCAGGGTGGTTTCGACCACGCGCGGACGCGCCGTCACGCCGTCGCCGACAAAGCCGCGATCGACCAGCAGGGTGAAATCCGCCCCCGCCAGCTTGCACGCCGAGATCAGCCGCACCCCGGCCTCGCCGTCATGGATGCTCTGAAGCTCGACGAAGGGCGCGCTGGCCAGGCCCGAACAGACGATCAGCGCCTTCCTGAACTCCAGATCACCTTCCGCCAGCACCTGCTCCAGCGGCGCGGGCGGTTTCGCCGCCGCCGCATCGGCCGCCGCGATCAGCCCTTCCTTCCACTTCAGCCGCTCGACCTGCCACACGCCCAGGCCGATCAGCAGGATCAGGCCCAGCACCGTCAGCACGGTCAGGATCCAGGGGAAACGCTTCATCGCTGGTTCCGATATTGCAGCCCGATCATCAGTCCCCGGCCCGGCCGCATCAGGGCCAGCGACAGGGCGACCACCAGCGGCAGCCAGACGATCAGATGCACCCACATGGGCGGATGGTATTCGATTTCGACGAACAGGGCCGAGAAGCCGACGATGAAGCCGGCGATCTGCATGATGAAGCTGGCGGGGCCGTCGCCCGTCTGGATGGTGGAATAGTCAAGACCGCAGGCCGTGCAGCCGGGCGCCACCTTCAGAAAGCCCGCGAACAGCGCGCCCTGGCCACACCGGGGACAACGCCCCCGCAGCGCCCAGCGAACCGGCGTATCGGAAACGACGACGGCGCGGGACGATTCCTCGTCCCGCGCCGCTGCGATGTCTTCAGGGCCGTCTTGGATCAACCGAAGACGACATAGACGAAGGCGAACAGGAACAGCCAGACCACGTCCACGAAGTGCCAGTACCAGGCCGCCGCCTCGAAGCCGAAATGCTTCTGCGGGGTGAAGTCGCCCTTCAGCAGGCGGATCAGGCAGACCGCCAGGAAGATGGTGCCGATCAGGACGTGGAAGCCGTGGAAGCCCGTCGCCATGAAGAAGATCGAGCCGTACAGGCCCGAGTTCACGGCCTCCTCGTTGAAGAACAGCTTCTCGTGCAGGATGTGGTTGTACTCATAGGCCTGGACGCAGGTGAACAGCACGCCCAGGGCCACAGTGATGATCAGGGCGATCTTGGCGCCCTTGCGGTCGCCGACCTGGATCGCGTGGTGGGCCCAAGTGACGGTGCAGCCCGAGAGCAGCAGGGTCACGGTGTTCAGCAGCGGCAGTTGCCACGGCGACAGGACCTCGACGCCCTTCGGCGGCCAGGTCGACCAGGCCTTGGCGGTGTCGGCCCAGGTGCCGACTTCCGGCGTCAGTGCCCGCGACTCATGGAACAGGGCCATGTCGAAGAACATCCAGAAGAAGGCGACGAAGAACATCACCTCCGACGCGATGAACAGGATCATGCCGTAGCGCAGGCCCAGCGACACGACCGGCGTATGGTCGCCCGCCTTGGATTCCTTGATGACGTCCGCCCACCAGCAGAAGGCCGAGATCAGCACGCCAGCCAGACCGGCGAAGAAGACGCCCGGCTTGCCTTCGGCCAGGAAGTTGGCGGCGATCGGGCCGCCGTCCGCCGGCGCCAGGCCCTTCATCCAGATCACCGCGCCGATGAACATGATGGTCGCAGCGACCGAGGACACCAGCGGCCAGGGGCTGGGCGCCACCAGGTGGTAGTCGTGCTGCGGAGTGGCGTGGGCGTCAGCCATGAATCGCGTCTCTTCGTCGGCCAGAGTCGGTTGTTATAGCGGCTATAGCGTTCGATTTTCCCCGACGCCAGAGCCACGCCGTCTTTCCGCCTTGTTCGGGCATGCGGACGGGGCTCAGCCCTTGCGGGCCATTGGATCGGCGGGATCGTCCGGGCTGTCGGCCAATGCGCCGCCCATGCCCATTCCACCGCCGCCCATCCCTGCGCCCATGCCGCCCCCACCCCCGCCACGGCCGCCCGTTGCGCCGGCGCC
>NZ_DLTK01000113.1:0-56290 GCF_002500885.1 Brevundimonas sp. UBA7838 | reverse complement strand
GAGAAACGGGGGTCACGTCAGCACCCCTCTGGTCCGGGAGCGCATGTTCTGCATCGATCGCGGCCCGGTGCATGTGTTTGGGGATCACGCCAACGTCTTCGGCAGCGACATGATCACCGCACACCGGATCGAAGACGCCCAGAATGAGTAAAGGGCGGGTGCTGGTGCACCCGCCCGATACATAGTCGCGTTATCTTCGTTTACCGCCGATTCAGTTGAGGTCTCAACTGCGTCGGCCCCAAAGCTCCAAGGCCCTATGTCCCCAGTGCCCGGTTTCAACGGATCCAAGATCCTCGGCGACGGCGAGAGAGGTGTTATCCCCTCGTCAGTCCCGTGCACTTCCACCAAAAATGGCTCAGGTGCGAATTAGGATAACGCAAAAACCTGCGTACTATTTAGGCGCAAACCGCCTTCACGACAAGCCGCACGCTTTAAAGCGCGCTGTGGAGGTGCGCCGGGCGTTGAGAACATGTGAGATTCGCATGCGCTCACGCCTTTAGCCGAAGCCTGTACATACGCGTGAGCCGCACCGGGCGGCGCCATTCTAACGTAGAGACAGGCCGACAGGTAGGTCGCGGCGATCGTGAACCGTCGTCAGGCCAAGAGCACAGCGGCAGCCTCGGCCGGCGTATGGACCATGTAGTCCGGCACGGCGGCGCTGAGAGCCGAGGCCGCTCCGTATCCCCAGGACACGGCCATGGCGGCCACATGAACGTGGTGCGCCGCTTCGATGTCCCGCACCTCGTCGCCGACGGCGCAGACGCGGGCCGGTTCGACATCCAGTTTACGGATCAGGGAAGAGAAGCGCGCCCCCTTGCCGAACAGCGACGCGCCGCAGCTAAAGGCGGAGATCAACGCCGCCGATGGCCCGAGCACCGCGCGGACGTTCTCTTCGCTGTTGGAGCTGACCACGGCAGACCGGACGCCGCCGTCATGCAGCCGCCGCAGAAGATCGGGGACGCCTTCGAACAGCGCGATCTGGTGCGCCTCATCGGCCATTCGCTTGCGCAAATCGGCGGCGATCCCCGGCAGGCGGAGCGGCGACACGCCCAACGCCTTGACGACGTCTCGGGTCGGCAGGCCCCGAAGACGTTCGATCTCCGCCACATCGGGAGACCGGAAACGATGAGCCTCGGCGAGGCTCGGCAGCTGGGCGATGAACCATGCCGCGCTGTCGGCGAGCACGCCGTCGAAGTCGAACAGGACGAGTTTGTATTGGGCCATTCGGATCGCCATAGCGGGAATACGGTCGGCGGGCACGGGGTCCCGCCCCGCTACGTCCCGCTGGCGATAAGAAACAGGGTGAATGGGGCCGTTAACGGCGACGCTTAAACGAGCCTTCAGCGCCTCGCACTAGGTGTCGGGAATGAGCTTCCCCGTCGCCAGACCCGATCGCCGCATTCTCGCGCGCCGCCGGTGCGCCGAACAGTGCGTCATCGAGTACGGCCAGACCTCGCCGCATGGACGAGCCGTTCTCGCTCATGGCGACCCCGGCGCCGAACAACACCACGGCCACGACGGCGGCGGCCTGGACGACCGGCCCGGTGATCGATTCCACGATCTGCTGGAGCGGTCCCTCCCAGGGCATCCCGGATCCGCCCGCCAGGGCCTGTCCGGCAAAGAACAGGCCGCAAGTCACCGTCGCAGCCGAAAGGCCACGTTGAAGTAAACGTCGCATGGTTTGAGTTCCTGTGGTCGGGCCGGAAGGTCGGCGCTCCCGATCCACAGCAAGCAAAATCATCCACAGGGAGTCAACGTGACTCACGAATATATTCTTTGAGGCGGCGCGCTTGGATCTTTACTTGTGATGATTGATCTCGAAATCGTCTCACGACGACTTGCCGGCGACTTTCGGTCGTCTGCTCGCCTTGCCTAGTGAAGTTGTGCGGTCCTGCCTTACCTCATCGCGTTGCAGGCGCATCAGCGATGCGCGGAGGGATAGGCAGCGGCAGAGGTGATGCTTCCGCGCCCAAGGCGGTGGACATCCATGGCTGAATGTCTGCAGCGCTTGGGAGCGCCCGACAAGGCCAGCGGCGACAGGCCTGTCCGCGATAAGGGCTTTTGGCTCTGATCGCTCCATAGCTTCAAAACGCTGCGATAGCGGCGTCGCAATGCGTCGTCAGGGGCCTTCCAGCTGCAATACCGGACATCGACCTTTACGCTCGAGCGAGGCTTGAGCGCAACGCGGACCGCATTTCTCTACCAAAAGGTGATAGTTGTCGCCGTCAAGCTGAAAGGGACGCTAACATCGAGGCGTCTCCCCGGACATCTCCAAAGTCACCTTCGCCCAACTTTTCACCCCATTGATACAGAGCAGTCCGTTAGTGCCAGCCAAGCAACGCATCGTAGGCATTGATGTCTGTCGCTCAATGGCCATCATTGCCGCCACAAGCAGTCATGCTTTCGTGGCTTCTGGAGCGTTCAGGTACGACCCGTCAGTCGCAATGATGTGGTTTCAAATCGCCACCCACCTAGCCACGCCTGTATTCATTGGACTGTTTGGCTCTATGTTGTACATCGCCTATCGCCCCAAGTTTATATATGGGCGAGATTTGGAAGGTATCCAACAACTTCTTTCCAGATCAGCACAATGCTATTTTTTGTATCTGATTTGCATCTTGACTTGGGTCATGAATGGTACATTCTCTGCGACTTATGGACTGAGATGCGCACTTTTAATCGGCGTGACGCCCTTTGTTGACATACTGAAATTCTATACGGTCATGCTGTTCGTGGCCCCTATCATCATCAGCGTCTCAACCCGTTTCAAACGCGGCCTCGCCATCCTGCTCGCTTTGGCGATGGCGCCCCATCTCGCCTATCCATTGTGGCCGCCTCTCGAGCCGCTTCCGATAGTTTTCGGTCACGATTACCTCAGTCTTCCCGCATCATTCCTTTATGGCGGCAATTCAGGCGCGGGAGGCCCCTCGTTGCTTCATGGTCTCATCCTGGTCGTCTACGGCATGTGGCTTGGAAAAATTGCAGAAGGGCTGATCAACGGAGACAAACATTTCAGACGTCTCGCAAGACGGACATTGCTCGGCGCGACGATATTGAGCGGATTGGTCTCGGCGGCTCTCTGGGACTGGAGCGATGCTTTCGGCACGCTGAACGCGCTCGCAGACATGTCGCTTCGCAACATAAACCATCCTCTTTACTACGCGCTCGGCGTCTTCGGTTTGACCTCGGCCTGTTGGGCAGCCTTGGAGTTTTACGACCTGCGGGAGCAAAAGATTGGCCGCCAGTTGAACTTCATTGGATCTACGAGTCTTTTTACTTTTTCCTTCGGAAACATCGCCCTCATTGTCGCGCCTGAAATTAAGACTGGACTATTTGGCTCGATTGCATACGGCATCGTGTTGCTTTGTGTGGTTATCGCGTTGAGCTGGATGTTCCGATTTATGCTTGACGACGGGCTTGCGCAGAATATCGCCAAGCAGCGCACCTTCTCCGCAATATTCCAGTATGTGCAATCCAATATTATTAAGAGTATAAAGGTCGCAACTCGTCATCCATCAATCATATACGATCGCTTTCTCCGGTTTGTATTTTGATATCAATGCATCAGCTTCATAAGAATGGCGGATGAGCACAGCTCGTCTAGGCCCGACTTATTGATCGCGCATGATCTCGCAACTGCGCCCCGGCGTCAGCCAGGCTTCCATGATCCGACTTGTCGCAAATTTTGCTTTGCCAACCCGGGACAGTCAGGCGAGCCTGCTTTCGCCAGACAGACTGAGGCACGCCTGTTAGAAACCTCGATACGAGATGGCTTGAGAGTCCGATGACAGCTGTGTCCACCCCCCAAAGTTTCGGCGATCGACGCCTGGAACAGTTTGGTTGGTCGATGTTCGACTGGGCGCAACAGCCTTACTTCACCCTCGTCGCCGCGTTCATCTTCAAGCCGTACTTCGCCTCAGGATTTGTCGGCGATACGGTTAGGGGCCAGGCGCTGATCGGGCTGGCGGGCGGCGTGGCGGCGCTTCTGATCGCGCTTCTCAGCCCCTTCGTCGGCTCCAGGATCGATCGAGGCTCAGATGCGAAACGCTGGGTGCTCGCCGCCTCCCTTCCCTTCATGTTGGCCTGCGCGGGGTTGTGGTTCGCCGCGCCCGGCCATCTCGAGCGTCTTCCCCTGATCATGGGCTGTCTGATCGTTGCGGCGGTTTCGGCGGAAGTGACCGTCACCGCCAATAACGCCATGCTGCCCCACATCGCTCACCCGGGGCGTCTCGGAAGACTGTCGGGCTCAGCCGTGGCTCTGGGGTATCTCGGAGGACTGCTGAGCCTCGCCGTATTCTATATCGGCTTCAACGTGATGGACCCGCCTCTTCTTGGGCTGGACCCGATCGCCCGCGAACCCGACCGGATCGTGGGTCCGTTCGTGGCGGGCTGGTACGCCCTTTTCCTCATCCCGTTCGTCCTCTGGACGCGCGACCCGAAGCCCCAGTCCGCGGCCGGGAGCCGGATATCGCTCGTTTCAGCTTTGCGCGATATGCCGGCGAAGACCCGCCGCTTCCTCCTTGGCCGGATGCTGGTCGCCGATGGGCTTACGGCCGCCGCTGTCTTCGGAGGCGTCCTCGCTGCGGGATTGTTCGATTGGGGCGTCGCCGAACTCGGAACCTACGGGGGACTGATCATCATCACATCCGGACTGGCGGCATGGGCTTCGGGTGCCGTCGAACCTCGCCATGCCCCGAGAACGGTCGTTCTGCTCTCGGTCGTCGTGCTCGCCGCGGCCGTGCTGGGGGCGGCCATGATCACGGCGGATCGGGTAATGCTGATTCCGGTCCCGCCGCCGACGGCCGGCGACGGGTTCCTGGCGTCGCCGTCGGAACGGATATTCATGGTGCTGGGCCTTGTCATCGGCGCCGCCGCCGGCCCGATGCAAGCGTCCATGAGGGCTTGGATGGCCAGGCTCACGCCGCCAGGGTTCGAAGGCCGGTGGTTCGGGCTATTCGCCTTTTCCAACAAGGCGACGGCCTTCCTGGCCCCGCTCCTCATCGCCGGATTAACGATCGTCACCCAGAGCCAGCGTATCGCCATGCCCGTCATCGTGCTGTTTCTGGCCGCTGGCTACATCTGCCTGAGGCGCGTGCCGGCGGACCTTGGACCTCAACCCTAGCGGTAGAGGCTCAATCGCAGCCCGATGAGACGTTTGGCTCCCCGCGTGTAGGTTGGAAGTCCGAAGTCCTGCCCTCCGTTGCCGGCGTCGGTGAGATACTCTTCGTCTAAACCATTGCGTATGAACACCCCTGCCCCCCAGGCGCCGCTCGCGGGCCGGTAATCGAGGGCGGCATCCAGCAGCCCATAGGCCGCCTGCCGCGGCATGAAGTCGATGGGCGCGACGAAGGCACCGGTCGCGAGCGCAGGCTTGCCGTTGTCGTCGGTGAAATAAAGGGCTGATCGCCAGGCGTAGGTCGGCGTGAAGCGAAGCGATCCCTCGGGCAGGATCCACTCGAAGGTCATCCCGACCGTCAGCTTCGCGTCCGAGTTAAGGGCGAGACGGTTGCCGGAATACAGGCCGTCTCGGAAACGCGCGTGTGACAGCTCAAGGACGCCGAACGCCTCCAGTCCCCCCGGTCCCCGCCACCTCAGATCGGCTTCAAGTCCGGTGGACGACGCACGCCCGGCGTCACTGGCGACGAACATGGCGCCCTGCTGAACGATGGTCTGGAAGTGACGGTAGTCGTATCGATACACGGCCGCGCCGCCCTTGAGCCCGAGCCTCGGCCAGACAGCCTTGGCGCCCGCCTCGAACGAGTCGATGGTCTCCGCCGCAACGGTGTTGAAGACGATGGCGCCCTCCGGCCGCGACGGCGTGTCAGGCGAAAGCAGCTCCGGACGCCGGCCGCGCGCATAACTCAGATAGATCGATGCGGTTTCCGATACGCCGTAGCGCGCGGCGAGCCGCCAGGCCGCTCCCTCGTCCGTCAGGCCGGCGAACTGCGTCTCTCCCCCCGGCGTCGGCTGGGCGCGCAGACCGAACCGCGGAACAGGATAGGTCGGGGAGCGGGGAAGCGTCGCCGCACCGGGAGACGCCAGGGCCGCGAACAAGGCCTGACGCTGAGCGGCCGGTTGCCCCAAGGCGCCCAGGAAGCCGGCGAGGACCGAGCGCCCCTCGACATCCGAGGCGAGACCCACGGTCCGATCAAGCCACCCGTATCGGAGGCCTGCGGTCAGTTGCAGACGATCGACGGGCGTCCAGGCGAGGTCCGCATAGAGATCCGCACCCGTCGATCCCGAGGCGTCGCGGTAGCCCTCGCGGTGATCGCCGCGAAGGTTTGATGCGATGGAAAGCGATTGAACCTGGCTCAGCGCGACGCCGCGCGCCGCCGCCAGCCCACGCAGTTGGGCGGCGACGGCGTTCGGGGATGTGTAGGCCTCATAGGACGCCAACGAGGGATTGCGGCGGTCCAGGCGTCCGGTGAGAAGGGCGAGCACCAGACGCTCGTCCACCTGGAGCGGGATGCGCTGCGCCCCAGTCTCGCGGACAAGGCTCGCTCCCGTGACGAGACTGACGCGGTCCGACGGCTCGAAGTTGAGCCGGAACTCTTGCGTCGTCTGTCGCCCGAAGGAATCGTCGCCAACAGTCAGGAGCGGCAATACGACGCCGTCATAATCGAACCGTTCGTCGCTCTCGAAGCGTCGAACCGATGTGGTGGAGGTCAGGGACAGTTGCGAACTCGCCGCCCATCGTGTGAGCCACAACAGGCTTGCGATTCGACGGTCCAGACCCAGGCCGCGATCCCCTTCAAATCCGACGCCCGCCGCGAGGGCGGCTCCGCTGTAGACCGAACGATCGCCAAGCGTCGCGCCGGATTCGGTGGAGGGGAGGAACGTCGCCGACTTGAAGCCCTGGCCCGAACTGGTGTCTCTTTCGGCGTTCAGGATCAGATGGCTCGTGATCGTCGCGTGAGGTCTGAACGACAAGGTCAGCCGTCCGGCCTCGACCCGCGTGTCGCCGTAGCGGCCGCCGTCGATGAGGTTTGGCGTAGAACCACCTTCCTCCCTCAAGCGCCCCGCAATCCGCACGGCGAGGGTGTCGCTGATCGGCGCGTTCACGACAGCCTCCAACAGACGATGACGTCCGCCATCCCACTCCGCAGTCCCCTGAAAACTGTCGACGGGTGCGGCCTTGTTCTGAACGATGTTGATCGCCCCCGTCAGAGCGCTTCGGCCGAACAGGGTCGTCTGCGGCCCGCGAACCACTTCGACACGCTCCAGGTCGAAGAGTTCGACAAAGGCGCCCCGCGCCTTGGCCATCGGCGCCCCATCTTGAAACACCGAGACACGCGGCTCCTGGTAAGACGATCCGTCTCCGCTGGAGATCCCCCGCAAGACGAGCGTGGAGTCCGCAGCCGATTTCGATTGCACAGTCAGGCCGGGGATCAGCGGAGCCAGGTCGGCGAAATTCTGGATACGGCGCTCTGAAAGCGCGGCTCCGCCCGTCACGCTGACCGCGACGGGCACCCTGAACCCCGCCTCGGGACGACGTTGAGCCGTGACCACGACGTCGTCGACCTGGGCCTCGACGGCTGCGCCTTGAGTAGTGGCCTGCGCGCGAGCGACGCTCGCCTGCCCGAACGTGACCGCGCCGGCGGCGCCGATCGCGTAAAACGTCATCTTCCAGGGAAACATGGAAATTCTCGAAATAGTGACTTCGGCCCGGGGCTTGCACTAATCAGGCCGAACGCTGTTGGCTATGGCGTCAGCACCGGTCGCCTCAAGGACTTACGGAATGCCGCCCAAATCGCCACAGTGGCGCGCAGGTGCGCCCATCGACCACCCGCGCCCGCGTTTCGCGGGCGCCCTTCCGTTGGGCCCGGTCTGGTGCGCGGGAGACATCGTTCGGCTGTTCGAGATCCAGGTGAAAGCGCAACCGAACGCCGTCGCGGTCTTCGACGGTCAGGTCGCACTGACCTATCGCGGTCTTCGAGACGCGGCGGCCGCGCTCGCCGCCACGCTCGCTGCGGCCCCTTACGATCCCCGGCCTGTCGCGGCGGTGATGTCGGGCACGGTTCACTATGCGGTGGCGCTCCTGGCCGCGATCGGAGCGGGCCGCCCCCTGGTCCCGGTGGATATGAGCCATCCTCTGGAACGACGCCGCGCCATTCTGCAGGAGGCGCAGCCGTCGACCCTTCTGATCAATCCCGAGATGCCGGTCGAGGCGGAGCTGGCGCAGGGACACCGTTCGATCGCCGTCTCGACGCAAGGCGCGGACGACGCCCCTTGGCCCGAAGTAAGTGGCGATCCCATCATCGGCATCGCCTTCACCTCGGGCAGCATGGGACGGCCGAAGGGCCTCGCTTACCGACAAAGCGCCATCCTTGCGATGGTCGCTGAACATGTGACGGCGCTCGGCATCGGACCGGACGACGTCATTCTCTCCCTGGCTTCGCTCGGCGCCGGCGGCAACCAAGACATTCTCTCCGCAATCCTGGTCGGGGCGCGTGTCCGACTGCTCGACCTGAAGACGGTCGGAATAGGCGAGACGCTGCGTGTGATGGGCGAAGAGGGAACGACGCTGCTGTCGATGATCCCGCTCGTCC
Source organism: Brevundimonas sp. UBA7838 (assembly GCF_002500885.1). Taxonomy (NCBI): domain Bacteria; kingdom Pseudomonadati; phylum Pseudomonadota; class Alphaproteobacteria; order Caulobacterales; family Caulobacteraceae; genus Brevundimonas; species Brevundimonas sp. UBA7838. The sequence goes on along the minus strand of NZ_DLTK01000113.1, from coordinate 47,741 downwards.
TTCGGACGCTGATGTCCCAGCCCAATGCCGTCTGGGCGTTCGCGAAGACCCGCGCCGTATCGACAGGCGGCGATCGGCTTTTCGGCAAGGACGTCGACCTTTTTCGCGCGGTGCTGCCGCCCGACGCGCTCATCCGAACCACCCAAGGCGCGACCGAGACCGGCGTGGTGTTCCAGTGGGTCATTCCGAGACAAAGGTTGTTCGAACCCGACGCCGCCGTCCCATCGGGTTACGTCGGCCCTTCGCATGCCGTCGCGCTGTCCGCATCTGACCATGGCGGGGACGTCGAAGACGGCCAGCCGGGCGAGCTGATGGTGAGCGGCGCCACTCTGGCGGCGGGGGCTTGGCAGGGCGGGCGTCTAACGCCAGGCCCATTCGTGTCCGAGCGCGAGCCCGATCGTCGCCGGGTTTATGACAGCGGCGACCTCATGCGGCGCGGGGCCGATGGTCTTTTCGAATTCGTCGGTCGGCGCGACCGCCAGATCAAGATGCGCGGATTGAGGGGCGATCCGGGCGAGGTCGAGGCGGCGTTGCGACGAATGCCGGACGTGAAGGATGTCGCCGTCATTCCCCGCTACCATGGTTCCGAGGCGGTTTTCATCGCCTATGTCGTTCCGATCGATCTCCATGCTCCCCCACGGGCGGCGGAGCTGCGGCACAGTCTGACGACCGAGGTGCCGGCGCATATGCTGCCGTCCGAGATCCGTTACCTGCCCGACCTGCCGCGGCTGCCGAATTACAAGACGAACTTCACGGCCCTTCACGCCCTCGACAGCGCCTCCCAACCTGCGATCCCGATATCGCCGGATCTGCCGTCGTCTGGACCGGGCGACCCCTCTATCGAAGACGCGGTCCGCCGCGCCTGGACCGACATTCTGGGCTCCCAGGCGAGCGACACGGCGTTCGATCAAGCCGGCGGCGATTCGCTGAAGTTGCTCCAACTCTCGCTGCACCTGGAACAGAGCCTCGGCTGTCACCTCCCCCTGGATCTGTTCGATCTCGAGATCTCTCCGGCTATCCTGGGTCGCCGACTGACGGACTTCCGATCAAGTCGCCAGCGCCACGCGGTTGAGGACCTGCCGCTGGTGGTCCTCTGCCCCGGAATGGGCGGCGATGAGCCTCGGCTGGCGGCCTTCAGACGCGCGCTGCGTGAAAGGGTGCGGTTCCTGGTGATCGAATATCCTGGTCTGGAGACGCCCACGAGACGTCTCGGTCGGCTGGATGCGCTTGTCGATGACGCCCTGGCTCAGGTTGCGCGCGCAACGCCGGACACCCGATATCACCTGGCCGGCTACTCCGCCGGCGGTGTGGTGGCGTTCGAAATGGCCCGCCGACTGCGCGCCGTCACGAATGCGGCGCCGGATCTCAGCCTCATCGACCTGGCCGCTGTTCGGTCGAGGACGCCGACCTCAGGCTACAGGGGCATGACCCTCGCGGAAGTCCTGTCTCCATTACTGCGGGGGCGCACCGGGGGTTTCGGATCGCGAGCGGTTAATTGGGCCTTCTTCCGCCTCCTGGATTTGCGGGCTTACGCCCTCTTAAGGCTTCTGATTCTCGCCAAGGGCCGGGCGTTCGGCGCGCACAGCGTGACCTTCGTCAGGAAGGTGCTGCTCGAATACATGAGGGGTCCCGCGATCCTCGGATGGCGGCCATCTCGCTACGACGCGCCCATTACCCTTTATCGGGCGGCGATCCAGCGTGAGCCCGACGCCGCGCCGGACCTGGGTTGGACCCATTTCTGCGCGGCTCTCACGGTCGTCGACTGTCCAGGCGATCATCTGTCGATGCTTTCGTCTCCAAACGTCGAGGTGGCGGCGGAGCTGTTCGGTCAGTCGATCTCCCGCGCGCAAGCCGATCTCGACAGGACGCAAACCGCCACGGCCAGCGCTTGAAGACGGCGGTGCGATCCGGATCGACGTTCAACAGCGCGGCAGCCTGGTCGACGGGATCAGCGGCGACGGGCCAACTGATCCGTTTCGGCCTGTTTGTCGCCTTGTCGCGACTGGTGAGCCCGACGGAGTTCGGCCTGGTCGCCCTGGCGGCGATCCTGATTGAACTGGTCGGAAGCGTCTCGGACGGCGGCGTCAGCGAAGCCGCAATCCGGCATCCGACCTTGACGCAGAGAGAAGCCAGCACGGGGTTCTGGATGATCCTCGGTTTCGGGTCTGTCGCTGCGATCCTTTGCGTCGGCCTCGCTCCAGTGGCGGCGCTCGTGTTCAAGACGCCGTCGGTGGCGCCGGTCATCGTGTTGATGGCCAGCACCCTGCTGATCTCGCCTCTGGGGTCGATCCACATCGCGCGGGTCACGCGCGAACTGGGCTTCCGCAAGCTGGCGATCTGGAACCTTGCTGCAAACGTCATCGCCGGCCTTGTCGGCATTGCGCTCGCCCTGAAGGGATTCGGCGTCTGGGCGCTGGCGGCGCGCAGTGTCGTTTCCACAGCCGGCCTGGTCCTGTTGGCATGGCGGGGATCGCCGTGGCGCCCCAGCGTCGTGATTGACCGGGCGGCGGCGCGGGCCTTCCTCGGCCTGGGGTCTCAACTGTTGGGGGCGAGGGTGGTCGGCCAGATCAACGCCCGTGGGGTGGAACTCATCGCCGGCCTTCTGATTGCGCCCGCCGCGGTCGGTTTCCTTCGCGTGGGCGCCCAGTGCCTGAACCTGCTGACCCAGCTCACGATCGCGCCCCTGACCCAGATCAGCATGCCGCTCCTGGCGCGCGCGCAAGGGGAGCCGTCGCTTTATGAAGACGCGGTCGCGAAGGTGGCCCGACTTTCGGCGATCGTCATCTATCCGGTCTTCTTCGGGGCGATGGCGGTTTCCAGCCTCGCCTTCCCGATCGTGTTCGGCGCCCATTGGTCGCTTTCGGGCCTCGTCATGCCGATCCTCTGTGCGCTCGCGATTCCGCTGCAGGCCAACCTTCTGATCAATGCCGTCTTGGTGGCCAAGGGCCAGGGACGCCTCATTCTGAAATGGACCATTCTCCAGGCCTGCATAGGGCTGCCGCTTGCGCTGATCGGCGGCGTCTTCGGCCTGTTCCCCCTCGTCGGTCTGACCGTGCTTCGCAGCTACGTCATGTTGCCGATTGGGATGAACTGGCTGAAGCGACAGGCGGCCACGCCGGTGACGAGTCTGATTGCGCCAAGTCTGAAACCATTCGTGGCGGCGCTGGCGATGGCCGGTCTGGTCATGGGCTTGAAGGGCGTTGTGGCCGTATGGCTGGAACCACGGCTGGCTCTGGCTGTGCTGGTCGTCTCTGGCGTGGCGATCTTCGCCGTGCTGTCCCTCATTCTCGACCCTACGTTGAGGCAGGGCCTAAGATCGGCGTGGCGGACACGGACCTCCGGCTCGCCCTGACCTCGACAGCCCCATGAGCCGCCGCTTGCTGTGAAGCATAGAGAGTATCCAGGAACCACTTGTCGCCTCGGACGCCGGGCCTAACGGTCGTCGCCGCCCATCAGCTTTTCGTCGCGGCAGCCTTAGACCGGAAGGTCCTCTTCGAAAGATTGAGCCGCAATCGTTCCGGCTATGCTATTGTGCATTGCAACAGCGGCGTACGCCGATCTCTGGACTTGAGGCGGCATGGGACCGTGTAGACCGCAAGAGGACGAAGCCTGATGCGCGCGACCGAACGCCGATGGAAACCCGAAACCGTGCGGCCCGAAAAGCGGTGGCGGCGCTGATGGCGGAAACGCCGCCGCCGTTCGCCTCCGAGGAGGACCGGGTTTTCTACGCTGAAGTCGGAACGACCATTCGCCGACGGCGGTTGGAGATCGGGTTGACGCTGGACGAGGTGTCGACCGCGGTCGGCGTAAGCAAACCGATGATGCATAAATATGAGATGGGCTGGAAACTCTCGGCGGACAGTTTGGTGAAGATCGCATTGGCGCTGGACATCATGCCGTCGGAGCTGCTCGGCACGCCTGATCCTTATGAGCAACCTGAGCTGCGTCGACTGCTTTCAGCCTGGGGTCGCCTACCCACGGCCGCCTCACGTGCAGCCATCATCGCCCTTGTCGATGACCTTTCAATCGATAGATCTTGATCTCTAGATCGCGGCTCGCGGCTGTCGAACCTTCTGGCGTGAAACTCACATCAGGTCTGGCGAGACATGAACGCTGTTCCAGAGGCCCACGCCTCGCCAGGGACCGCCGTGGCGCATCACCTCGCCAGAACGCCGGTAGCGCGCGGGCGTTCCATAGGCGTTTCCGCCTAGATTGAGGCGATGGGTTGTGACGTGTGCGGCCGGGACGGCTGTCTCTCTTCGGGACACTCAAAATCCTGGTCTGTCCCGTACTGGGGCACCCTGGCTTTTCTCGACCGTTAACCACCCTGCTCCGAGACGCCGGGCGACAAGGCGTTATGGTCGGCTTGCCGATGCGGGTTCGCGTCTTCCTCCCCTCACCGGCCGGGCGGTCCGTGCGGAACAGCAGCCTGCGGACCGCCCAACCGAGGCCGTGGCTTTCGCCCGGTCCGGTCCGCCCTTATGCAACTTCTGTGACAGTCGCAATAACGCCGCCCCCGGTCGCTACACCCGCGACTGGATCGCCATCGCAAACGGTCGCAGCCTGGGACCGGAACGCCTTGATGCGTTTTCCGCGGCGGCGACGATCGGTCTTTGCGATCTGTCCGAGCGGTAGGTAGGGGCGACGTCGCGCCTGCTGACGAAACCCTTCGACCCAGGTCGGCGCCAGGGCCGCCACGACACCCAGACCATCGGCGGCGAGGTCCCCCACCGACAGGCTTCGGCCTATCGCGCCCTGAATGAGTTCGATGACAACCCCCAAGCCCAGGATCGCAAGCGCCAGATCTGTCCGACGCGTCCGCGGCGCAGTGCTGAAGGCAAGCAGCGTAATGCAGTAGAAGGCGATGACATGGGCCGCCTTATCGCTGAGCCCGGCCCGACTTTCCGCCCCCTGGAACGGGCCAAGCGTGACGATCAGGAGACCAGCCACCGCGATCGCGGTGACGATGCGCATAGCGATGACGGCGCGGTGGGGAGTGACCAAGATGACGACCTTTGATTGAAAGGTCAGCCTAGGATCGGCGCGCAAACGGCTCGTGAAGCAACGTCATGAACAGATCTCAAGACTTGTGACCGCGGTCCTGCGCGCGCGACCTCAGTTCCGATTGCGTCGACGATAGCTTCGACTTCTTCGTCGGAACCGCCGAACCATGGCCGACGGCGCCGGAAGCCCCAAACGCCGCTCAACCGACGGCCAGATGAGCCAGATCGCGACGCATGCGCAAAAGAACAAGGCCAGCGCTATCACGTCACACTCCGGGACAAGTCAGTCTTTCTGCCGATGCAATAGGGCGACGCTGCGGCGCAGTCGACGGCGCCCCTCCAAGCAGGCTGCAACATCGGGGATATCACGGACTTTCTCATTAACCGCGACTCATTTACCGTCTGCCTACCACGCAAAAAATTGCGGGAGGAAACACCATGACGGATCGTGGATTTGAACCCATCCTGACCGCGTGCAGAAACCTCGCATTCCGAAAGCCTTGGGTCCTGTTGGCCGCCGGGGCGTCGGCCGCCTTTCTCTGGACAGGCATTGTGCTGCTGGCGCTCTTGCTTGTGCGACTTTGAGGTCATGGCGCAGGAACAGCGCCTACGCGATATCCGTGCAGGATCATCTCCAGCGAAACACCGCGCGGCAGGGGAGTCCAGGCTCCAGCCCAGTCGGGGTGCAGGCCGTTCGCCACCCAGAGGTCGAAATAGGGTTTCTGCGGCGTCGACGGAAATCCGAGAGGTGTATCCGCCGGGGTGACATCCGCCGCCAGATAGCCGTTGACGAAAAATCTCACGCGCTCGCCGGCTTCGTAAGCGATGCCTAGCCGCAGACGCCGGCCAGAGAGGTCGCCTCGAAGCACGGTCTGGGACCAGACCGCAGTGTGGCGTCCCCCCACTGAAGACCACAGGGTCAGTTGCAGTCCAGACAGACCGACGACCTCGAAATCGATTTCGTCGTTCGTTTTGGCGTTGAACGTCCACAGGGGGGCGGCGACGAGTCCCTCTCGCATGTTCGGCAGCGTGACATCCACCTCCCAGAGGGCGTTCAGCCTTGAGGCCTGTGCTCCGGCCTGAACCTGACCGGAGGCGCGTTCGCTCACGGAGAGCACCAATTCACCCTCGCGGATCACGGCGTGATCCGCACGCCAGGCGTATCCTCCAAGCTTCGGTTCCGACCATTCCGATGGAGCAAAGGCGGCGTTCCAGTCCCACAGCCGGAGGCGATGCTCCGAAAAGTCAGGAAGGGGATCAAGAGCCGGCGGGGCCTGAGCGGTTGAAGCCGCCAACGCCCCTGCAAGAACCGAGGCTGCGATGAGAGCCGACGCCATGAGCCGCAAATTGTCCTCTAAGTCGCTTGGCCTAATATGAACCGCGAGACTGGAGCACGGCGGGGATGGTGGCGGCAATGATCATCACATTCTTGGCCACGCTTCGACGTCGCGCGTAGAGCACGTCGCACGCCACCCGACGTCTATAGGAGACGTCGTTACGCCCACTGACCTGCCACACGCCGGTGATCCCCGGCCTTACACTGAAATAGTGCTGGAGGTAGAGGCCGTAACGGGCGGCTTCAGCCTGGACGATGGGACGGGGCCCGACGAGACTCATGTCGCCGGCCAGGACGTTGAACAGTTGAGGCAACTCATCAAGGCTCGTCTTGCGAAGGAATCGACCGAGGTGCGTGATGCGCGGATCGTTTCGGAGCTTATGGTCCGCTTCCCATTCCAGACGCGCTTGCGCGTCAGTCGCCAACAACGCCTCGAGACGTTCCTGAGCCCGTGGCACCATGGACCTGAACTTCAGGCATTCGAACGTCCGCCCCGAACGACCGAGGCGGGTTTGTCGATAGATCGGCGGCGCCCCGTCCTGAGCGAAGACCACAATCGCCAGCACGATCAGCAACGGCGCCAGGAACAACAGCCCCAGCGTTCCCGCGACGATGTCGATCACACGCATGCCGTCGATCCGGGGACGTTCCGTAAAGCCGATCGCGTCGCCGCGCATCCGGGTGTTCTCGGTAATCTCGGCAGAGGCCACGCGGATGCTCCATCCAGCGCCCGAAGGTCGCTGTCACCTGTAGTTCAATGCCCCGGATGTCGACACATCCCTTCGCATTGCACTGCAACATAGTAAAGGGAAATTTACCAAACCGACTGTGGCGCCTCGGCGCCATCCCAACGCGGGATTACGTCGAATCTTGGCAAGCCTCTTGCTTAGGGACGGCGTGTTGCCGCAAAAGTAAAAAAAGAATGAACACGATGGTCGATATTGATACAAGCGTCCTTCGCCCCCGATCGTCGAAGGGACGGCGCTCGGGCAGACGCGGACCTGTGGCCACCCCGCGGATGTTCGACCTCCTGATCGCCGGATCAGCGCTCCTCTTCCTCCTGCCGCTGTTTTGCCTTGTCGCCGCCGCGATCCGACTTTCGGATCGTGGTCCTGCCTTCTTTTCACATCAGCGCCTCGGCAAGGGCGGGCGCCCCTTCGGTTGCCTCAAGTTCCGCACGATGGTGGTGGACGCCGATATTCGCCTTGCGGCGCTGTTGCAGTCGGATCTCGCCGCCCGCGCGGAGTGGGAAGCGACGCAAAAGCTCTCCAACGATCCGCGCGTCACGCGGTTGGGACGGTTCCTGCGCGCCAGCAGTCTGGACGAGCTGCCCCAGCTCATCAATGTCTTGCGGGGTGAGATGAATCTGGTCGGACCTCGCCCCATCGTGGCGGCGGAGCGCCCCTTCTACGGACGCCGGTTCGACGCCTACGCGCGCGTGAAACCGGGCATCTCCGGACTGTGGCAAATCAGCGGCCGCAGCGACACGACCTATCGCCGCCGCGTGGCCTGCGACGTTCTCTACGTCCGCCGTCGCGGACTCGTCACGGATCTGACCGTGCTCGTGCTGACGATCCCCGCCGTCCTGGCGGCGCGCGGCGCGCGCTGACGCAAAGCCCCGCAAAGGCGGCTCCGCGCCGTCTCCCGACCCAAAGGGACATTTCGACATGACCGAGACGGCAGCAGGACCTTTGGTGGACGTCTGCATCTGCACCTATCGCCGAAACAGTCTCGCCTCGACCCTCGCTTCGATCGACGCTCAGGCCGGTCTGACGGACGACAGCGTGCGGATTCTTGTCGCCGACAATGATGTCGCGCCTACCGCACGGGCCCTCGTCGAGGCCGACAAGGGACGCTGGCCCAGGCTCTATATTCACGCCCCGGCCCAGAACATCTCGATTGCCCGAAACGCCCTGTTGGACGCGAGTTCGGCGACCTATGTGGCCTGGATCGATGATGACGAGATCGCCGATCCAACCTGGCTGTCCGCCCTGCTCGCCACGATCGGCGACCATGCCGCCGCTTTCGGACCCGTAAGGGCTATTTATCCCGACAATGCGCCGGATTGGATCCGGGCGGCTGACCTTCACGCGACACGCCCTGTCATCACGCCTCGCGGCGTCATCACAGGTTACACGTCCAACGCCCTGGTCCGTCGCGACGCCGTAGGCGATCAGCGCTTCCTCGAGGAGTTGGGGCGGTCCGGAGGGGAAGACACCGAGTTCTTTTCCAGGCTTTACGACGCCGGCCGACGCTTTGTCGCCGCGCCCGAGGCCCTGGTGTCCGAACCCACAGCGCAGGATCGCCTGACGCTGAAATGGCTCGAGCAACGCGCCTTTCGAGCGGGCCAGACCCATGCGAGATCCTATCTCGCCGCTGGCCGTCGGGCGCGGGGAATTTTGGAGGCGGGCGCCAAGGCTCTGGCCTGTCTTGCGCTCAGCCTCGCCCGAGCGGGCGACGGCGTCGCCCGCAGACGCCTTCAGGTCCGAGGCGCGTTGCATCGCGGCGTGGTGGCCCGTCTCCTTGGCGCCCGAGATGTCCGTCTCTATTAAGTACGCGAGTACTGAAACCACCGTTCATCGGTGACCGCCCTCGCCCTGATTTGAAATCCTCCTGGTTCTGATGGCCGCCAGGCCTGTGATCGCCGCTCGCGAAAGACGCTGCTACCATGAAGACTGTCGTTGCGCCGACGCCGCAAGCAGGGCTCAGACCACCATCCGGCAAAAAAGCGATGCCGCCTGTCGCTCGCGACATTGCTCTGGTCTGGATGATCTGCGGTCTGTTCCTGAATGTGATCGGCCCGATCGCACCCCTGATGGTGATGACGGGAGCAGCGGCCCTGCTGCTACTGAGCCTCGAGAGACTGCCCGAACTCTTCAAGGGCTGGCCTCTCCTTCTGTTAGCCGTGCTTGCTCCCGTGTCTGCTTCTTGGTCTGATGAGCCAGCTGTAAGCTTCCGGTACGGACTGCAGTGGACCATCACGGTCGTCTCGATGATGATCGCGGTCATCTCGACCGGCCAAGTCCGCTATGTACGCGGCCTGTTCATCGCTACGGCGATCATTCTGGTTCTTTGCATTCTTTCGGGACGTCAGGGGATGTCGCAGGGCGGACCCGTGCTGATCGGCGTTCTTGGCTCGAAGAACGCCATGGGCCAGCTGTGCATGCTGGTCATCTGTTCGTCTGCAACCCTCATGCTGAGCTCCAACCAGCCCGTCATCTTGCGTAGGGCTGCGATCGTAACAGGCCTTGTCGGAACACTCTTTTTGCTTCGCACCTTCGCCACCGGAGCTGTCATCTCCACGATTCTGTTCGCAGGCGTCTTCGCTTTGCTCGCATTTGCCTCGAGGCTGACCGCGGGTGCAAAAGTCCTGTTGGTCGGCGTCCTCATCGTCGCCATGGCGCCCCTTGCTTTTATTTACCAAGACATCATCCAAACTTATGAATGGTTCCTAGTCGAAGTTTTGAACAAAGACGTCGGGCTGACAGGACGAGCCTATCTTTGGCATCACGCAGATGCACTCATCGCCACCAAGCCCATCCTCGGTCATGGATTTCGCGCTATATGGCTCGGGCATAGTAGTGAGACGATCGGCCTTTTGCGGTGGGCAGATCTTGATACCGGTATCGGATTCAATTTCCACAATACCTTCAGGGAAGTTCTAGTGGACTTCGGCATCGTTGGCGCGGCCTTGATATTCATACCCCTAGGAGTAGGCCTTGCTCGTCTTGTCTTCAAGTTGACGGAATCAAAGTTCGACATTTCACTGTGTTTTATAGCTTCAATGGCCATTGTAACTATATTCAGGTGTTTTGGCGAAACGCTGTTGGGGTCTTTTGGTGACTCCTCATTGATTGTTATCGGCGCATCAATGTTCGGGTATATCTTACCGCCGCAGCAAATCCAATCGACGAGGATCCATAGATTGTCTGTGGGGCGCTGACCCGCCTAAATCGAAACCTCCCCCGCTTACGATTATTAATAGATGCGTGGCACCACAGTCAAAAAGAGTTATGAGGAAGGATGAGTCGGCTCGTGGATGATCAAAGCTCGCTTCGACCCGATGTAATCATGGGCATTGAGAAACCGCTTCAAATCGCACTATTTTACGACGGCTTCGAGATGAAAGCTCGGGACGGATTAGTCGGAAAACTATATTCCGATAGCCGGAGAGCGCTTCGTTATCTTTACCGGTCGCTGCGCCGTCGCCAGGTCCACACCGGCTTCTACACAGCGTTCCGGGGACTCGCTGCGTCTTTGAGAGCTGAAGGCGTTCGGGTCCGCATCAATGATTTTTCGTATGCTCGCGCACACCCCGACCAGCCTATTGGTGTCGCCGGCTATCTATCGGTCCTAGAACATGTCGACCTTCCCAATCCGATGATATTCGGGCCAGGCGACTACGGGTCAGGCGAGATTGCACAAAGCCTAGCCCGTAATCCCAAGATCAAGTTTTTGACGCAACCAAGCGACTGGGCGGTTAAATACAACGAACGCTGGGTCGGAAGTAAAGGTGCCGTGTATTTCGCTGGAATAGACACAGCCGCCTGGCCCGACTTGCGCAATGATGTCAAATCTATAGACTTTCTGATATACGATAAAATCCACTGGCACCGCTCAGAACTCGAAGAAGCCGTACTCGCGAGATGTATATCCGAGCTGAATTCGAGAGGGTTGAGCTTCTGCATCCTACGTTATGGAAGCCATCATATTGATGACTTTAGAAAGGCGTTGTCAAAGTCGAAGTCAATGCTTTTTCTCTGTCAGCACGAGACACAAGGACTTGCCTATCAGGAAGCCATGTCCAGTGGAGTTCCGATACTGGCCTGGGATGAAGGAAAGCTTGTCGATCCGATCAGCTTGGCATCAGCGCCACCGGGTTTGAGCGTGTCCTCAGTCCCATACTTCGATGAGCGATGCGGGCTGACGTTTCAGCTCCCCAACTTTCCGGAAACGCTCGACAAATTCCTCTCCATGCAATCTGAGTTTGATCCGCGAAGATATGTTACAGAGAACATATCTCTGAACTGTTCGGGAAAAGCCTACCTTCGTCTCTTTAAGAAGGCTGGCCTGAAAGAAATAGGTTCCAAGACCTGACGCCAGGTGGATTGGTTTGCAACAAGCCGATGTTTGGCAAAACCGCACATTTTTACACTTGAAGATTCGACGACGTCATCAGCGTATCGAGTGGCGTTAAATTGAAGATGGCTCGCCGATGTATCTAACGCATGGTTCAGAAGAGCACGCATCGCCTATCGCGACTGTTGTGATGGCAGCTTTCAATGTTGAAAAATATATTGAGAGCGCGCTCAATTGCGTTCTCCGCCAAACTATCGGCGATTTGGAGATCATCGTCGTTGATGATGGCTCTACAGATGGAACACGAGACATAATCGACAGCGTCGCTGTGCGAGATCGCCGCATACGACTTCTGTCCGGCTTCGGCACCGGTCCAGCAGGCGCCCGAAACCTTGCGATCGCAAAGGCCCGCGGTCGATGGATTGCGATTGTGGACGCCGACGATCTGATTGATCCGGATCGCCTGGAACGCCTGGTCTCCATCGCCGAGACAAGGGGCGTCGACGCTGTCGCCGACAATCTTGTCGCCTTCTACGAGGCGCCCGGCACGAAGGATCATGTCTGGATCGATCCCTCCGTCTGGCCGTCTGAGCGCAGACTGACCTTCGCCGACCTCATGATGGGCGGATTGAAGGGCGCGACGCAGCCGGAAATCGGTTATCTCAAGCCTGTCATCCGACGCTCACGGCTGTCGGCTCTCTCAATCCCGTATCGAGACGAGCTGGTGATCGGCGAGGATCTCGACCTGATGGCGCGGTGGACAGCCGCAGGGTTCAGTTATCTCTACCTGCCGCAGCCTGGATACCGCTATCGCCGCCATGCCTCTTCGCTCTCTTACCGCCTGTCGCCGGACCAAGTCCAGGGCATGATCGACGCCCTGGACACGCTCGATGTGAATGCGCCGTGTCATGACGCGCGAAGCGTGGCCTTCAGACGGTCCGTTCTCGTCGCAGAAAAAGCCTATCAAACGAATCTGGCTCGCCTGAAATCTGGCGAGCTCGCCGCCCTCGCGTCCCTTGTGATCGATCCTGAAGGTCGCAGGCGATTGGCGCGATCAATCAGCGAAGGGGCGGTCCGTCGGTTGAGGAAGGCGCGCGGGAAACTGTCGAAGCATCGGGCTTAGAGGCGATATAGGCCTCCAGGCCGGGTTCGATCCGGCCGGCGATCAGGATCAGAAGACCACGCAGGATCGCATTGACGCGATGAAGGGGCGGACGCGCGCCCGGCGTCGCCTGGAAGATCAAGGCCTTGGCGAAGTTCTCCGCGATCGTTTCGGGCGAAGCCTGGAGTTTGCGTCCGGCCAGAAGCTCGCCACGGTCGAGAGGGGCGGTCGTTTCCCAGATTCGGCGGCGAACCCGCTGGATCGCCCGTTTGAGGGCGAGTTCACGCTTCAGATAACCCGCCCTGTCGCCGAGGTTGCGCGTGGTGGTTTCGCCGTTTGAAGCCCAGGCCGCCAAGGGCGTCAGCGCGACATAGGCGTCGTCCGAAATCACCAAGGTCCGCAGATATTCCTGCAGCGAGGCGTTGCAGGGCATTCCGATTTCGAGATCGGACTTGGCGCGAACCGACCAGAAGAGCGCTCCGTTCGAGACGCCGATGCCCGACAGGGCTCCAAGTCGGATATCGGAGGCCGCCTGTCGGCCTTCGCGATAGGTGCGCTCGAGAATGCCGAAGGCCGAGACCTCTCGCCCTTTTCCGGTCAGATCGTAATCGATCACCTGATTGCGCAGAATGAGCTCGACGCTTTCGCGACGGCTCAGGGCGATGTTCTCGGCGATAAACCCGTCGAACACATAGTTGTCGTCTTCCAGGACGAAAAAGAACTCGGCGCCGTGGGGGTTGGATCGATCGAAACAGGCATCGATATTCCGTGACGCAAACCGCTGAGGCGCGTTGGCGTGGTAGTGGATGCGCGCGTCCCCAAGCCCCGAACAGACCGACTCGCCGCTACACTGCGGATCATCGTCAAAAACGTCGCAGACCCAGTCCGACCACGTCTGGGATTGCAGAGACTGGAGGGCGCGCTTCAGAAGTTCCGGTCGGCGGTACGTGGGCGTGCGCACATGCACGCGGCCTTCCGTCAGGGGGCGCTCAAGCGACGGATTCATACTGAGCTCCACGGGTCGAAGATCGATCGGGTTCGGGGCCGACCTGGCCGTTCTCTCCCTCCATCATGCGCGACAGCACCGACGCGGGCGATGCGCGGAGTTCGCGATAGGCGCCGGCTTCGACGAGCCTTCCGCCATCGATCGCGAGCACCCAGTCCGCAAAGCTGATCATTGACGGCCGATGGGCGATCGTGATGACGGTCATCCGGCCGCGCAGACCCTCGATGGCTTTGGCGATCAAACCTTGGTTCTCCCAATCCAACGCGCTTGTCGCCTCATCGAGGATCAGGAGTTGAGGCTCCATCAGGAGCGCACGCGCCAGCGCGATCCGCTGACGCTCGCCGCCCGAAAGTCGCGTCCCCCGCGGCCCGACCACCGTGTCCAGTCGGAAATCAAGACGCCGCACGAAATCGCCGGCCTGGGCCATGTCCAGCGCGCGCCACATGGCGGCCTCGTCGGCGCCCGGTAGGGCGATTCGAAGGTTTTCGCGGATCGTGTCATGCATCAGGAAGACATCCTGGGGCACATAGGCGACGGATCGCCTCCACGCTCTGACGGCCTGGCTGTCGAGCGCGACGCCGTCAATGCGGATCTGGCCGGCGTCAGGCTCGAGCAAGCCCAGGATGAGGTCTCCGATCGTGCTTTTTCCGCCGCCGGACGGACCGATCAAGGCGGTGATCCGCCTTGCGGGGACGGCCAGGAACAATCCGGAAAGGATCTCGGCCTGCCCCGCGCCATAGCGAAAACTCACGTCGTGGAACGTCAGCATATCTTTCAGAGGCAGGGCGGAAACGCGTCCCTGGTCAGGTTCGGCCTCCTCGCGGCAGGCTTGTGTCAAACGCTGCACCTGATGAAAGCCTTCCAGATTGGTCATGAGTTCCTGGAGGTGGGATTGGATGGCCGTAAAGCGCGGCGCGATTCGCATAAACAGGAAGATCATGACGATCAGCTGCGCCATGGGTACGCGCATGACGGTCAGCGCGACCCAAACAAACAGGCTGACGCCAAGGGCGCTCATGATCTGGAACAGCGCGCCCGCGAGAGAGGCAAGGCCCATGTAGCGATGGAACTCGGTGCGCGCGTCCGAGAGGTCGTTGTCGAGGCGGCGCACGTATCTGGGTTCGGCCGTGAGACTTTTCACGACCTTCAAACCGCCGAGAAAGGCGTCGACGGTCCGCAACTGTCGCTGTTTTTGAGCCGTCACCACCGTGCCATAGACGGATGATCGCCGACGCAGGGGCGTCAGAAGGGCTAGGAATGACAGCCCGACCCCTGAAGCCACCAGCGTCATCGTCGGCGAAATGATCAGCGAGATGCCTGTGTAGATCGACAGGATCACCAGGGTCTGCAACAGCGCCAGCAGGTGATTGAGTGACACATGGACCCGATCAATCTCGGATGTCAGCGCCTGATGAAGGTCGGAGTGTCGACGCGCGGACAGGAAGCGCCACCGCGCGCCCCCGATCGCCGAGAACAGATTGATGCGAAGGCGATCGACCACCTCGACAAGCAGATCGGCCATATAAAGGGTTTTGGCGCGCATCAGCAGGGCTTGCGCCGTGATGACGGTCGTCAGCAGAATCAACGCTGTCGCCAGGCCCATGCCGATCGTCACGCCCGGCCGTCCTGTCAGGAGCTCGGGAACGGGAATGGAGACGGAAGTCGCCCCCGGTCCCAGGAGGGTCAGGAGCGGAACGAGCAGCAGGATCGACAGACCTTCGGTCAAACTGCCCAGGATGAGAAACAGCGCAGCCGGGCCGGCGCGCCGTTCCGAGGCGCCGAGTACGTAACGCGCGAAGGATAACACGCCAAGAATGCCGGACGGCTTGGCGGAAGTCATTGCTGAGCCCCTGCCTCAAGGGTCGACATCCGGCCTTCGAGCCAGTCCGGCAAATCCGCCAGGGCGTCCAGATCATCGGGCACGATCATCCTGAAGACGGGGACCGCTCGACTGAGCGCGGCGCACTGTCTGAGATGGTCGGCGGCCGCGCCCCCCGTGATGAGGTCGCGTCCAAATCGCGTTGCGTACGAGAACCGCATCAGGGCCTTGAGCGCGTCGGCGCCGCCGAGCTTCACCAGGTCGAAGCGATTTCCGCGTTCGAGAACGAAGGCGGCGCTGGGCGTTCGGGGCGTCGTGCTGAAGGCCCCGTCCAGTCGAAGCAGCGTCTTCTCGAAGTCCGGATGCGGTCGCGCCATGAGCGAGGCGTCCAGAACGACGGCGTTGCTGGCCTCCCGGGTGAGCTTCACCTGGGGAAAGGCAGGGTGAAGACGCGGAACCGCGTCGATTTCCAGAGCGACGATATCATCCGTCAGAAGCGTTTTGCCGGCCCTGATCAGGGTCGCGGCCGTCGTCGATTTTCCGGCGCCCTTGTCTCCGAGAAAAATGGCGACGCCGGCCTCGAGCGCGACCGCGCTGCCATGGAGCGTGAGATGGCCGCGCCGTTGAAGGAAGACGCCCATGACCGGCCCGAGAAGGGGCAGACTGACGAGGGCTTCGTCGATATCGGCACGCGGTCGGTAAACGATTTCATCACGGCTGCGGATCCAGAAATCTCCGACATCGCGCCAGCTGAACCAGGCTTGATCGCCTTCAAAACGAAAGGCCGCCGCGCCCGGGCCTTGAAGAATATGCGGCGCGTCCCCTCGCACCACCGTCAGATCCGCTGCGCGCGTCTCCAACGAGGGCTCCAGTTCTCGCAGTCGGATGTCTGACTCGATCAGAAGACCGAACGCGAAATAGCGCCAAAACGCGGGTGGTGGATCAATGCGGGACATGTCAGCCAATGGCGTTCAAGGAACGGGCCGCGGGTTGTGGACGCGCAGCCAAATCGACCAGAGGCCGATCCGCCAGAGCATCTGAAGATCGGCGCCGCTGACGGGATGGCGGTCGTCGTCTAGACGAGCCCGCAGGGCGAGGACGCGATCGACATCGAGATAGGGTGCGAGCGATGCCCGCGCGGCTTCGATCGCCCTTGAACTGATGATTGCGCTGCGCTGCAGCCCCAGACGCAGCTGCGCCGAAAAATCATGCTTGTCCCTCCGCCACAGCACCTCAGGCGGCAGGATTCCGGCCATGGCCTGTCGCAGGATCAGCCGTGTCCATCCGCCCTTCAACTTGGCGCTCGGCGGCAAGGACATGGAGTAGTCGATGAGGCTGCGGTCCCAGAACGGACAGCGCGCCTCGACCCCGGCGTCCTGCGCTTCTCGATCCAGAACCTCCAAGGCGAAGACCTGCTGCGGCTCAAGGAGCACGGCGTGTTCGGCCGTGCGACCGTCGCTTGGTCGTGGCCGCCGACGACGCGTGATCTCCTCCTCGATGCCTGATTGCGCCCGGAACGCTTCGGCGAGCAAATCGAGGGCGTCGCGCGGGGCCGCCCGTCGTCGCGTCAATCGCCGCGCGACGGACATTACGGCAGCCAGCTTGTATCGGCCCGGTCCGTAGGCGCGAAACAGCGACCAAAGCATCGACGACGCCTGTTCGCCGTAGAGGTCAGCCACGCCCCGCAGCTCGGCGTAGAGCGTGATCCATCGACCGGAGCGCGCCAGGTCATGCAACCGACCCAACCCCTTCGAGACCACTTCGTCTCCCCCGTGGCCATCCAGCAGAAGAGCGCCCTCTCGGGCGTCCTGATAGAGGGGTCTCATCATCAACAGGTTCGGAGCCGCGACGGGGCCCGCATGACGCCGCAGGGCGTCTTCGGCGCCGGCGAAGGGGTCATAGCCGGCGACATTCCTCAGGTGAACGTCGAACGGCGCCGCCTGCACGACGGCGTCGATGTAGGGTCTCTCGCTGAGGGCCGGATGGCTGTCATCGACAAGCGACAGCGTGCGGACTGGGCCGGTGACTTCGCGCGAGGCAATCATCGCCAGAGTCGAAGAGTCCAGCCCGCCGCTCAGAAAGCAGTCGACGGTCTTCTCGCCGGCGCAATGCCGGGCGACAGAGGTTCGAAGAAGCTCGGCGAACCGCCGGATCTGGTCCTCCGGGGCGTCCGATGTCGCCTCGGGCAGAGCAAGGCGATCAAAGCATTCCAGCTTGATCACGCCATTGGACACGATCACCGCCTCGCCGGGCGGCACGCGCCGAACCGACGCGCGCATTCCCGCATCAATGGGCGCAGGTCGGCCGGCCAGAAACTCCGCCACGCGAAGCGGCTGTAGGGGCTCGTCGCCATAGAGAGGCGCAAGGCCGCGCTCTTCCGAACACACCGCAAAGCCCCCGTCGGTCTGGCGGTACACCAAGGGCCTCGCGCCCAAGGCGTCGCGCGCGCAAATCAGGCGACGGCGCTCGCCATCCCACAGGATGAGCGCGAACTGGCCTTTCAACTCAGCAAATCCGGCGACGCCGCTGGTTTTGTAAGCCTCGAAGATGATCTGGTGATCCCGGCGTCCCGCCCGCTCGGCGCCGTCGTCGAGCCTGCCGTCGAAAACCAGCACCAGATTCCCGTCGATGCAAACGCCCTGGCCTGCGCGCGCCGCATGGTGACCACAGGCGACGGCGAGATCGGCCGTTTCGGCGAAGGTCGATCGGTGAGACGCCGAACGGGGTCCCATCGCATCGAGAAGGGCCGAGACCTGTTGCGGCCGCGCGCCCCAGACCGCTGCGAGCGCCGTCAAGAGCGAGCACCGAGATCGGTCAGATGTGAGAACCCCTCAAGGGCCTCGTCGTCGCCGACCACGATCCTCTCGCCCGACAGCACCCACGCATGAGCCTGGATCCGGCCGGACGATCCCCGCCTTACGCCGATCCGGACCGTTCCGGCGTAACCTTGAAGCGCCAGCAGGACCTGCGCCGCCAGCGCCTGCGGAAGACAGGTCGCGCCGAAACTCGCGCGCGCCGCCTTCGCTACCGCCCAGCGGGTCCGCGCGATCACCCAATCTGGGGCCGGCGCCGTGCGCGCCGCCGGGAGGACATGTTTGACCATGCGGTACGGCGCAAGGCGGAGTGCAATCCTGAAGATGATCAGGAACACCCACGACGCCGCGAGATAACGCCATGTCGCAAGTCTTGCCCCGGCATATCGACTAGCCATTTCGTCGGGCCACGCCCGCATCGCAGAACTGGACAAGCAGACGATCGATATCGGCCCGACACGCGTCCGGCTGAACGTCAAAGGCTTCCGCGACCGCATCGACGATATCATCAAGGGTCCGGGACGACTGGATCTGGTCCCAGACGAAGCTCCCGACTGGATTGAGCCCATAGTACTGGCTCGATCTCAGATCGAGCAACGCCGCTCCACCGTCCACCTCGCTGGCCACCACCTCCGGGTCGGCCACATAGGTCTCGTTCATCGCTCGGACTCAATCGCTAGGCGCAAAGAAATACGGCGGGACCCCGAAAGATCCCGCCGGTTTGGCTTCTAATCTCGAATGGCGCGGCTGCGCCAGTCGATCAGGAGAAGGTCAGCTCGCCGAACGGGGTGCCGGTCGGGAAGGTCGCGTCGAGCTGCGAACCGCGCGAGGCGCCTTGCGTCAGGGTTTCGAACGAACCCAGCGACGTCATTTCGGGGGCTTCATAGGGAGTCTTGACCGTGGTCATGGGTTTCTTCCTCAAGATGGATTTGGAACAGCATTCATACCTCTTTAACGATACGGCTCAGGAGTCAAATGGAAAGCGAACAAAGTTCTCACATCGAGACCTCGAGACTGCTAAGTGTTGAGTTGCAAACACAGTTTTCCCCTCTCACGCGTATTTATGCCCCTATCGCCCTCCGCACTGAGCCCAAGCGCCACAGACCGCCAGCTGCTGGCGGCGCTGCCGTTGACCGCGCAAATTCTGCGCGCTTGGGCGCGGGGCGGTTCTGAGATCGGGACCATCGATCCTGGCCATGGCCCAGCCGCAGCCACGCTTCTGGCTCAGAACCGGATGCTCGGCCTGACGGGCGATCTGTTGATCCAGACCGTTC
The DNA here is from genome assembly GCF_002500885.1 of Brevundimonas sp. UBA7838. Classification (NCBI taxonomy): domain Bacteria; kingdom Pseudomonadati; phylum Pseudomonadota; class Alphaproteobacteria; order Caulobacterales; family Caulobacteraceae; genus Brevundimonas; species Brevundimonas sp. UBA7838. The sequence continues at coordinate 28,309 of NZ_DLTK01000113.1, read as the reverse complement.
CCACGGCTGCAGTCATCGAGATCGTCCAGGGTTTTCGTCGCTTGACCGCACAGATGAATGGGGCCGGTCTCCTGTCAATGCGGCGGTTGATGACCGCCATGCGCGGGCTGACGGACCCTGTCGTGGTCTATAAGGGTGTTGTGCTGCAGCAGCATCTCTACGGCACGCCGTTCGCCCGCCCGGCGTCCGACATTGATATTCTGACCCGGCCGTCGGCCTATCGCGCTGTATCGTCTCACCTGCAGAGGGCGGGCTACGATCTGGATCGCCACACGGACACGCTGTGGTGGAGATGGTTTTTGGCTGAACAGCAGTTCCGCGATAACGCCGGGTCGCAGACCGTCGATCTCCACCATCGCCTGCAGCAGCCCGGATGCCCGATGCCGCGGCGAACCGAGCGACTGATCGCCTGCGCCTACCCCACAAGCTTCCTCGGCGGTGAGGTTCTTACTTTCCGTGACGACCATGCCCTTCTCGTCGCCGCGATGAGCGTGGCCAAGGCGCTCCATCACAGGGAGCCTGCGGGTCGGTATGTGAGCGACGCCGAACGTTTTCTGCGCCGGTTGTCGCCGGAGGATTGGTCCCGTCTCGACAAGGAAGCGATCGATATGGGTCTGGGCCGCACGCTGGACCTGGCGGTTCGGTGCGTCGACGTGGTGTTTGAGACCATACCCCCGGGCCAGCGACGCGACATTCTTCCGAAAGTGTCGGACGTTGCTCTTCGGGACATGGTCCTTGCTCCGGGTCAGGCGCGGTGGATTCGCCGGCGCGAGCTCCTGCGCGCGCTTTGCGACAAACCTTCAGACGTCATCTCGGCATGGATGCTGATGGCGGCGAGCGAGACCGCCCGTCGCGCGTCCGGCGCCGCCCCCGCCGACGAGGGAACGCTGTGAACCCGCCCACCACCGCCTCGGCCCAACCGCGGATTCTGTACATGGCGCCGGATCTCAGCGACCCAGCCGTCGCACGCCGCCTGACCATGTTGAAGGCAGGCGGCGCCAAGGTGACCGTGTCTGGATTTCTGAGAGGGAACGCCTCTCCTCCGCCAGCCGACTGGAAGGCGGAAAGCCTCGGGCGTACGCAGGACGCGGCGCTGGGACAGCGCGCGCTCATGGTGGCGTGGCGACTTCTGAATCCCGTGGCGCTGCGGCGAAGAGTGCGGTCACAGGATGCCGTCCTTGCTCGCAATCTCGAGATGCTGGTTCTTGCCTGGTGCGGCCTGCTGCTGGCGGGGAGCGACGCCAGACTGTGTTACGAGGTTCTCGACATTCACCGCGTGATGCTCGGCGACGGGCTGAAGTCGCGCCTGCTGCGCCGCGTCGAAGCGGCGTTGTTGAAACGGGTCGATCTGCTGGTGATCAGCTCCAAAGCGTTTGATCGCGCCTATTTCCAGCGCCTGCAGCCCCTGCCCGCGCCGAGGCTGCTTCTGGAAAACAAGGTCTTGTCGCTGGACGATGCGCCGGCGTCCACTCCGCCGCCGCCGCCGCCGCAGTCGGAGGGCCCGCCATGGCGGATCGGCTGGTTCGGAATGTTGCGATGCCGGCGCAGTCTGGAACTCCTGGGTCGATTGGCGGCGAGCAGACCCGGACTTGTGCAGGTCGATCTGCGCGGCCGTCCATCACCGGCCGTCTTCGGCGACGACTTCAGCGCGGCCGTGGCCCAGTGGCCAGGATTGACCTACCATGGGCCGTACAAGGCCAGTGATCTGCCCTCGGCCTATGGCGCTGTTCATCTCGTCTGGGCGATCGACTTTTATGAAGCCGGACAGAACTCGGACTGGCTGCTGCCCAATCGTCTCTATGAAGGCGCCGCCCATGGTCGGCCGTTGCTGGCGCTGCGAGGCGTTGAAACCGGTCGCTGGCTCGAAGAACGCGGGGCGGGCATCCTGATGGATGATGTCGAAAGCGAGCTTGAAACAACCCTGGATAAGATGTCTATGGAGCGCTATCGATTGTCCCGTGACGCGGTGGACGGCCTTGCCCCGGCAGACCTGTTCGCGACTCGACGAGACTGTCGAGAGCTCGTTAAAGCGCTGACGGAACTACCCGAATGACACCCTCCGGCCTTCTCATGGCCATCCCCTGCCTGAACGAGGCGGCGCATCTGCCGCACCTCATTGAATCGATCATCGAGGACGCCTCGCCGAACGATCTGATCGTGATCGTGGATGGCGGCAGTACGGACGGAAGCCGGGAGATTGCGTCAGACTGGGCCGCCCGAGATTCAAGGGTCGTTTTGTTGGCCAATCCGGCGCGTTTTCAGAGCGCCGGTCTCAATCTCGCCGTCGAGCGCTATGCGGCCGATCGCCAGTTTCTGATCAGGATCGACGCTCATGCGGCCTATCCGCGCCACTTCGCACAGGCCTTGATCTCGGCCGCGACGCGGACACGCGCGGATTCCGTCGTTGTTCCAATGCGGACAGTCGGTCGCGACTGTTTTCAAATCGCCGCTGCGACGGCTCAAAACTCAAAGATCGGCGCGGGCGGATCGGCGCACCGCATTGGCGGGCGCAGCGGATGGATCGATCACGGTCACCATGCCCTCATGCGCGTGGAAGCCTTCAAGCGGATTGGCGGATACGATCCGACCTTCACCCACAATGAGGATGCCGAATACGATCGACGCCTGACCGAAGCGGGAGGACGGATCTGGTTTCAGGGCGACTTGCCGATCGACTACTATCCTCGCCGCTCCGCAGCCGCCCTGTTTCGCCAGTACGTCAATCATGGTCGAGGCCGCGCGCGGACGACGCGGAAGCACCGTATGGCGCTGAAACCTCGTCAACTGGCTCCGGCGCTTGTGCTGCCCGCCGTCGGCGTCGGGATCGCGGCCCTGCTGGCCGCGGTCGTCTTCAGTCCTCTGGCGATCGTCGCAGCCCTGCCCGCCCTGCTTTGGGTTCTGGTTTGCCTGGCAGGCGGCCTGCAGGCCGCCCGTTCTGCAAAGTCACCGGCATGCGGCTATTTCGCCGGTGTCGCCGCCATGCTCATGCACCTGGGCTGGTCGTTCGGCTTCCTGCAGGGGCGGTTTCTGACGAACCGGTGAGCCGCCGTCGCCCGCGCAGCCAGACCTGCTCCGCGAGTTTGCCGACGAGTTGCAGGGACGCCTCGGGATCGTGAAAGGCGCTGAGCGCGGCGCGGAAATCCCTCGCCTTCACGGCATCGATGAGCCGTCGCCACTGAAGCCGGTTATCGATATCCCGCCAATGCCGGCGGATGTTGCGATGCTCCGCAGGGGTCAGCGATCGGATTTTTGCGAGCTGAGCCGTGCAGTCACGCAGGATGTGCAAATCATCGATCGAATGCCGCCCGCTGAGCGAGTCGGCGCGGGTCAGGGCGACGTAGCCGCAAGCCGGACCGAGCCGCAGCCGTCCCCCGTGGGCCAGCACCTGCGCGTATAGCAGAAAATCTTCTCCCAGTCGCATCGGCTCGGCGTAAGCCAGACGGTGTCGGCGAAGAAACGGCGTCGACATCAGAGGTTTGATGAAACCAAGTTCCTCCCGGTGACGGCCCGGTCGGCTGACGTTGCCGTCGATGAAGACGTCAAGCGGAACCGTGACCCAGGGTCCGGACCGACCTTCGAAAGGCATGCTCTGGGCGGAGGTCAATTCGCCGATGGAGGCGACGCGCGTGATCGCATCCGCGACCATTTCAGCGCCGTCCGCCTCGGCGAGAAGACGCGCGAGGCGTCCAGGGACAAAGACATCGTCGGCGTCCAGGACGCAAACCCAAGCCGCCCGAGTATTTGAAAGCGCGATGTTACGGGCTCTGGACGGCCCGCCGTTCACCGTTTGTCGGACAACCCGAAGCCGTCCCGAGCCGTCGTCGCACGTTTCTGCGAGCTTGGCCGTTTCGTCAGTCGATGCATCGTCAATCACCCAGACCTCGATCGCCTCGGGCTGCGCCAGCGCGCTTTCGATCGCAAGCCGGACCGTCGCGGCCGCGTTGTAGGCCGCGATGATCACGGCGACGGACCCGCTGCGCGGGGAGTCAGACTGTGTCTGCATGCGCCAATCCATCCCTGCGCCGACGCCGGAGTTTCCGCTTCCGAAAGGGCCTCTCGGCGATCGCGACTTGGACGCCCAGAAGGAACGACCAGCATAGGGCGACAGCCGGGATCTGGAGTGCGAAATCGGTCATCCCATGGAGCAGAATGACGGAATCTGCAAAGAGCAACGGCAGCAACAGGGGCGCAGATCGGGCGTCCAGGCCGCGAATGGCCGTCAAAAGGCAAGCCCCGATCGCCGCACCCATCGGCAAGGCTGCCGCAAGCCCGCCTTCAGCCAACCACTGGAGGGCCCAGTTATGCGCGCTCTGAATGTTCCACAGCGCCTCGTAGCTTTGAGGTGTGAGGCCAAGCTTGGTCACCAGTGAACCGGTCCCAAGACCGGCGCCGAACAGCGGCGCATCCCTGAACGCCGAAGCGTAGATCTTATAGATCGCCGCACGATCAGCCGCCGCTCCCCCGATGCCGCCAAGTCTTCCCATCACACCGTCTCCCGCCTCGATGAGCGCAAAGGCGAGGACGATGAGACCGGCGCCGCCGAGCCAGAGCCGACTTCTTGCGCGTTCTTCGGTGGGGCGCGGCCAAGACAAGTAGAGGCCCAGAAGGCTGAGCGCGACCACGGCGAGACCAGACCGGGACTGGGTCAGCACGAGCGCCAGGATCATGAGCAACAAAGCGCCGCCCTGTACGGCGAGGGTCCATCGACCGCCCGCTCTCAGCCTGACGCTCTTCACACCCAGGATGCGACCTGCCGTTACGACAGCCCCGACGCCAACGACCGTCGCCGCCGTGTTGGGGCTGAGAAACGGCGCGCCCAGACGGGCCTGCCCGCCTTCCAGAACATAGAGGATCAGGCTCCAGCCGGTCCATACCGCCGTGCCCGCGATAAAGGCGTCGAGCACCTTGATTCCGGCCCGAAACCCGGAAATCGCATAGACGCCGGTCAGGAAGGCGCAGGCCAGGCCGAGCAGTTTGGCGATTTCGACAAGGGTGTGAACAGGCGCGATCGAGAGCGAATGACCGCCGACCGCCCGATAGAGCCCGACACGGACCGAGGGGTCGGTCATTGGAATCACGGTAGCGACACCGACGCACAAAACCACAAAGAACGCAGCCGCGGGCAAGGCGAGTCGACGCAGGGGGACGGGACCGCCGACGCCGCCCCACGCCGCAAAGGCCAGAAGGGCGAAGAGGCCGGTCATCACCAAGGCTTCAGAGGCGGACACCGCGCCGCCGATGAAGAAGCCGGCGAACACCATCGCCAGCGCTGCGCGGCCGAGCCAGATCGCACGGACAGGCGACCGTGGAACGGGCGAGGCCAAGCGGCGCATCAGTTTGTGTAATAGCCCTTATAGGCGGTGTAGTAGTACCCGGGATCACCATAGCCGTAGCGGGCCTGCTCCTGAACATCGACCTGGGTCAGGACCGCGCCGGCGACCGTGGCTTCGGACTGTTCCAGCGAGCGCAGTGCGGCCTCGGCGGCCTTCGACGGCGTCTTGCGCCAACGCGCCAGGAACATCACGGCGTCGGCCTGACTGGCCAGCACACGGGTCTCGGCGACGGCCAGGACGGGCGCCGTATCGAGGATGACCATGTCGAAATCCTCGCGAAGACGGCTCAGGAGCGCTGTCATCTCGGCCGTATTGAACACCTCGCGAGGCGTGAAGTCTCGCTTGGCGACAGGAAGCACCCATGCGCCTGACGCCTCCCCCTTCAGCAGGACCTCCGCCAGCGGCTTGGAGCCGTCGAGCACATCCAAGAGTCCGAAATCCGCGTCCACGCCGAGCAGCCGGCTGACGTTGCGGCGGCGAATGTCGCAGTCGACGATCACGACCTTGAGGCCGGCCTGCGCCGCCGAGATCGCGAGGCAGACCGCAGTCGTGGTCTTGCCTTCTCCCGGGAGCGCGGAGGTTACGACGACGACCTTCGCCGCCGCGCCGAGTTTGGCGTACATGATCGATGTGCGCAAAGTCCGGAAGGACTCGGCGAAGGCCGAGAGCGGACGATTGAGAAGATACTCGGTCGGCGCCATCCGCCGATCCTTCCGGTCCGCCGTCGACATCAACAGCGGCACGGCGCCCAGCATGGGCAGGCCGAGACGCCTTTGCACGTCCTCGCTCGTGATCAGCCCATCGTCCATCAGCTCGACGATGACGACCGCGGCCAGACCACATCCCAGGGCGAGGATGAAACCAAGAACCAGATTGACCGGGACGTTCGGCGAGCTTGGGGCTCCGGAGGCGCGCGCGGCCTGCAACATCCGGCTGTCGGCTGTTTCATTTCCGGACTGGTTGGTTGTCTCCTGGTACCGTTCCAGGAGCCCTTCATACAGCTTGCGGACGCTTTCCGCATTGCGCTCGAGCTCATTGAGCCGGACGCTGGCGGCGTTGTTGCTGGCGAGAGCGCCCCTTGTCTGGCCGAGGGTGGATCGCAGCGACGCCGTGCGGTCACGCGCGACCTGAACGCGGGCCTCCAGGTTCGAGATCACGCGCTGAATCTCAGCCTGGATCTGGCCGTCGATCGCAGCCAGCTCCTGGCGAGCCCTCACCAGCGCGGGCCAGTCCGGGCCATACCGCGCCTGCAGATCCGCGACGCGCGCGGCTACGGTCGCCCGCTGCGCGCGAAGGCTGCCCACCACCGATGACTGAAGCGCCTCACCCACGTCGCCGCCTGACGACCCTCGGGCGAGCTGACTTCTCGCCGCGCGAAGCCGGGCCTCCTCAACCGCCTGATCCGCTTGCGCCGTCGCGAGTTGCTGATTGTAGGTCGAGACCTCCTGCTCTGTCAGGGTCGCCCCGGACGACGTCAGCAGGTTGTTGGCGGACCGGTAGGATTCCACAGCGGCCTCGGCTGACTGAACCTCGCCGCGAAGCTGGTTCAGCCGATCTTCCAGGAAAGTATTGGCCTGACGATTGGCGCCGCCTTTGTCGGAGACCTGATTGGCGATGTACTGGCCCGCGAAGGCGTTCGCGATGCGCGCGGATTTTTCCGGATTGAGCGAGGTGAAGCTTACGCCGATGATATAGGTCAGCCCCATGCGCTGAACCTTCAGCCCGCCTCGGAGCGCCGAAGCCGCGCGCTCCCGGCCCAGCCGGATCTCATCCGGGGTCGTGGGGGGGGCTGGCGGCGCCAGGGATCGCCCCTGGACGCGAGCGATCAGGGCGCCGAGTCCGCTGGGCTTTCTGAGCGCCCAGTTGAACTCCGGATCATTTTCGAGCCGCAGCACTTCGGCGACCTGCCTGGCCAGGTCGCGGGACTGCAGCACCTCGACCTCGGAGTCCACGACGCCGGTTTCGGCCGGAAGATTGGACAGGACCTGTTGCGTGTCCAGAACCTGCGACTGACGCACATTCAGCATCACCTGCGCCTGAGCTGTATAGCGCGGCGTCGCCCGCGCCGTCACCAAGAGCGCGGCCAGAAACACGAGCAGGGCCACAGCGCCGAAGAGCCTTACCCTGCGCCGGAAGATATTGATCAGATTGCGAAGACTGAACGTCTCGGCGGCCGAGGATGGAAGAGACGGGACACCGGATTCGGTCATGATAGCCTAGGTTGATCGCTTACGGCGTCAGTACTGCAGGACGAGAGACAGAATGAGGCGATGAGCATTGTAGTCGTTGATGGCGGAGGTCCCGGAGGAGTCCCGGGTCTCGTAGGCATAGCTTCCCGTCACCCCGACCGAGCGATTGAGGAGATAGGTCGCGCGGAGGCCAGCATAGTATGTGTCATTCTGGCGATCGAGCGTGTCGAACTCTTCAACAAGCGTGCCAAGTCGGCCCTCGACGATGACATTGCGGCGAAACTCATAGTCGACAGTCGCCTCGACCCGCGTTGTCAGAATACCGGCGGAGCCGACGATCCCGGAGTCCGCCACACTCCGGTTCGCGCTCAGTCCGAGCGTAATCAGATTGGTGATGAAGTAATCGAGCCGACCTCTCGCGCTGAAGCCGTCGAGTTGTCCGTAAAGGGGATTATCGAATCGTTGCGAGATGTAGCCGACACCCACGTCGCCGCGCACAAGCGCGCCGAGCTCGAAGTTCGCGCCCGCCAACAGGTTCACCCCATCCGAATCCCGGAGCGGCGTCAGCGCATCGCCTGTGTCGAAACGCCGCTGATTGCCCTCGATCTGGAAGAAGACGGCCGTCGCCGGGCTGATCGCGTAATCGGCGCGCAGCGACGCCGTCGTCGTGGTCTGATCACGCGTGTCCTGCGGAACGACGACGCCGCTGACGGAGATCCCATCTTTATAATCATAGGCCTGGACGCCGGCGGTTCCGACGAGGCGAAGCCTGTTGAAGGTCCACGTGCTGCCGAGGGCGCCGCCGTAGCGATCGTACTCGATCGGCTCAGCAATAGACGCCGGCGTGTTGGACGCCGTTCTCGGCTCCACCTCGCGCGCGTAGTTGAGGTCGGCCCGAACGTCCCGTCCCCGCTGGATATCGTAGCGTCCGGCGCCCCCGATCGCCCAGGTGCCGGTATTCTCGGAGTCGTTGTCCACATAGCGCGTGATGCGGCCTCGCACATATCCCGTTACAGAATGACGAGCCCAATCGCTCTCGACCTCGACACTCGGATCCACGGTGTAGACGGTGTCGGAGAGTTCATTCGTTTCCGACGCGAGGACATTGCTGTCATACCCGACGTCCGCCTGGACCTTCGGATAGGCCAACCACGCCCCGGCACGCACGCCGAGCGCCTCGTACTCGGGATGCGGCCGATCCTTCACCGCAACACCACGATCTCGCGAAAACAGATCCACGGCCTGGGCCTGAGCGGCGTCGGCCGCGCCAACGGCAGCCGTTATGGTTCCCAGCCCTGCGACCAGGACGGCTTGTTTGAAACCCATCGTCATTTTCCCCGAACCCTTAACTCTCAACCGCCGATCGGGGACCGATAGTCCGCGCCGCCGCTCCCCGTCCCCGTAGTCGGCGGCGGGACGGCCACGCCGCCTTGGCCGACCGTGGCGGCCGGGCCAGAGCCGATCGCCCGCTCGATGCTCGACGCGACGCTCGACATTCCGGCGCATCCCCAGCGATTCCAGACCGTCTGATCGAAAACGCAGCCCTCCTCGGCGATCGCCAACCGCACAGAGGCGAGCGCCTGCGCCGGCGCCGCGTTCGCCGTGACGAGAATGTCGGCGAGCGTTGCAACCACGCCGGCTTCCTGGGGATCACTCGCCGAAGACGTCCGCGCCCGCTGAACGGCCTGCCGGATCGAGGCCGTCAAGGCCGGAGAGGGCGCCGCAGACGCGGTCGTCTGGCCGCGAGCGGGTGAGATCGCGCCGCCGGCCGCGATGGCGGCGACGAGACCCGCGACACGCAGATACTGGATCATGGTTCAGTCTTCCGTCAGCCCATTGATCCGTCGCGATACACGTCTCTGACGCAAAACCCAAGACCGCCGCTATCTCAGGCTGGACAAATCCAGACATTTCATCCCTTTTGCCAAGTCCGTCGTCGGGGTGCGGACCCATCATCGTCGAAAACAGAATGACACGCGAAGAATTCGCACGGAGATGGCTGACGCCAGGCGGTCACGCGCCCCAGAAGAGCGCGCCTGTCGGCCAGGTGCGGCTGACTGATGCGCGCGCCCGCGTTTTCCGGGAAAAGGCGCCAGCGCCGGTTCCGCTGGTCCAGGCGGGACGCGCCTTGCAGAAATGGTCTCTGATCGCTGTTGGGGCTGGCGTCTTCTTCGCCGTCATGGCCGCAGTTCTCGTCAAGCTGGGACCTTACGTCAGCGACTACGCCGCCACCTACCTCACCCCTCGCTAGGCGCCCTGATCGGCGGCTGCGACTGCGACGCCCGCATCCGGTCGAAGAGCAGTGCAGCCACCATCCGGCCTGAGGGATCCGATACGGTGTCGGGAAGGCCCCTCATGGCCCAGCCATGTCGAGGAAAGGCCGCCGCGAGTTCGGCCGTCGCCGACTCCCGGACATCAGGCGGCAGCCCTCCCCAGTGCTCGAACACGAACCTCAGACGCCAGGCGGTGGCGTCGGGACCGAAAGGCTCGATCCGGTAGCTCTGACGAATGGCCGCGATCGCCGCCTCACTGAGCGCCGGACGACGCAAACTCTCAACATAGGCGCGTGACAGTTCGGGTCCGGCGCTCGCGGGGGCCCACTGGGCCTGCCAGGCCAGTTTCGAAGCGAGGGCGTCCAGCGCCGGCCCATCGCGAGCCTGCCTGGGCAGCTCCGGCGGCGACGTCCGTAGCAGCGTCACCGCGGCGAGCCTGGCGGCGCCGAGCGCGCAGAGGGCGCAGAGGGGCACGCCCCACCCGTCCCTCGACGCTGCGGCTCTGACACTTGAGCCGACGGCCGCAAGGAATTTCTTCCATGGGCGCCGATAGCCGACCGTTCGCCTGCGTGATCTGGTCATTGTCGCTGGAGAACTACGCCTCGCAGCGCAAGAAGGCAAAGCCGCACGCCCTCTCCGTCGTGAAATGGGGACACCGAGCGGCGACGTCGCGACATTCGATGTCGGCGCGGCGTTCGCTTTCGCAAACTATTGTGCGTCGGATTCGTCTTGGAGGTTGAGATTCATCGCGCTTCGGATGACGATGGATCCATGTCCAAGATCGTTCTGAACCGCCGTCTCTTTGTCGCTGCAGGCGCGCTGTCACTTGCGGGATGCCAGTCGGTCCCTGTCGCCGATGATGCAGCGGCGGCGGAGACCCGCACGGTCGGCGACTATCAACTCGACGCCGGAGACAAGATCCGCCTCAACGTCTTCGGCGAAGAAGAACTCTCTGGCGAGTTTGTCGTGAGCAGCGCAGGGCTGCTGTCCATCCCGCTCGCGGGCGACATACCCGCCAAGGGTCGTACGATCCAAGAGGTGCAGCGCTCGGTCGAGGCGGCGCTGCGCGCCGGATATATTCTGAATCCGCAGGTCAGTGCGGAAGTCTTGACCTATAGACCGTTCTACGTCCTCGGAGAGGTCAACAAACCGGGCACCTACCCCTATGCGGCAGGTCTCACCGTCCTCAACGCGGTCGCCACAGCCGGCGGCTTCACCTATCGCGGCGATACCCGGCGCATCTTCATCCGGCGCGACGGCAGCCAGCGCGAAGAGGTCTACAAGGTGACGTCCACGCTACAGGTCGCGCCTGGGGACACGCTACGGATTGCTGAACGCCTGTTCTGACACCTCTCCCGGATCTGGCACGCCACCTGCTCGGTTTCAGGGTCGTCGCGAGGCGATGGCTTGGAATAGGACGTCGGCCGATGGATGAGCACCATTTCAGTGTGAGGTCTTATGACCGTGCGCGCCAGGTCCGGATCTTCGGCTCGATCTTCATCGGCGGACTGGCGATCGCGATCGGCATGATGTCGATCGTCGCGTCAGACGCCTGGACGTCACGCTTCGAGCAGGTCTTCGAACCGCTGCCGGGCCTCCTCTATGCGCCGCCGACACAGGACCTCGCGCTGACGACTGAAGACAATCCGGTTCCGCTGACGTTCCAGGCGATCGATCGGAGCGACGCCTATCGCTACAATGCCTCAATACCTGTGAGCAAAGAGCCCCTGGAGCCGGCTGCGCCGTTTGTGCTGCCGTCATCATTGAGCCCGATCGAAAGGGACCGGGCTCTGAACTGCCTCACCCAAGCAGTCTATTACGAAGCGGGATCCGAGCCCGCGCCGGGTCAGCGCGCTGTCGCCCAGGTGATTCTCAACCGCATGCGGCATCCCGCGTTCCCGTCCTCTGTCTGCGGGGTCGTCTATTCAGGCTCGCAGCGCGTCACAGGGTGTCAGTTCACCTTCACCTGCGACGGCTCCCTGTCGAGGACGCCCTCCGCATCCGGCTGGCGCCGCGCGCGGCTTGTCGCCGAGGCGGCCCTGTCCGGATATGTCGAGACTTCGGTCGGCCAGGCGACGCACTATCATGCGCTCTATGTGGCGCCATACTGGAGTCCCTCTCTGGTCAAGGTGGCCAACATCGGAGCCCACACCTTCTACCGGTGGAAGGGATGGAACGGAAAGCGCGCGGCTTTCAACAGTCCTTACGCTGGAAGAGAGCCGATCGTGCGCGGCCGGACCGCAGCAGATGTGGCTGCGGATGCAGCTGCGGCCTTGCCAGCGCCGGCCCTCACCGAGATCGACACCCGACCCGTGGACCCGCCTGAGGCGCCCCGCATCGCGCCGTCGCGTCCGTCGGCGATCGTGATCCCCGAAATGCCCGTCGCCCCGCCCAGTTCAGCACCGGAGGTTCCGACCGCGCCGACGGCGAGCCCGCCTCGGTCGGTGCAGACGACCCCACCGCCACCCGCCGAGGCCGTGACCACGACGCCAGACAACGACCGCCCTCGGCGCCGAGTGGCGCGTCCAACGTGGTGACGCGGTTACAGCAGGAGGAAGACCGGCGACAGGATCAGGCACCACAGAAACGTTGAACTGATCAGGATGAAGGCGAGGGTGCGCCGAGGCGACCATTTCTGGTCGCACGCGTCCGCCGTCGAAAATCGCCTCGGCGCTGGTCCTGACAAGGCATCGACAGAAAAATCCGACATGGTCGCTCCAGCTTCTTCCGCCGTTTTGGACAACAGACGTCAACACTGGGCGAAGAGAAACGGTTAAGGCCCGTTAGGTCTGCGCGGCGTGCCAGTTCCAGGCGCTGTGCACGATGTCGTCCAGCGAGCGGATCGGCCGCCAATCCAGCCGCTTCGCCGCCAGTCTGTTATCAGCAACAAGACAGGCCGCGTCTCCTGGCCGACGCTCCGCCACGGCGACGGGGAAAGGCGAATTGGTCTTTCGGCGGATAGCGTCCACCAGTTCACGCACGGTAGTGCCCTCGCCGGTCCCCAGATTGAAGGCCGTCGTCTCGCCGCCTGCGAGGAGATACTGGAGCGCCCTCACATGCGCATCCGCCAGGTCGAGCACGTGAACATAATCCCGCACGGCGGTGCCGTCGCGCGTCTCGTAGTCTTGGCCGAAAATGGTGAAGCCGCTGCGAAGCCCCAGCGCAGCCTGCAAAGCCAAAGGAATCGCATGGGTTTCCGGGTCGTGGCGCTCTCCGATGCGGCCGTCGGGATCGGCTCCCGCGGCGTTGAAGTATCGCAAGGCCACCGATCGAAATCCTGAGAGGGCGTCGAAATCCGCCAGAGCCTGCTCAACCATCAACTTGGTTCGGCCGTAAGGATTGAGCGGCGCCTGGGGATGATCCTCGCCCATCGGCAGAACCACCGGCGCGCCATAGGTGGCGCACGTCGATGAGAAGACCATTTTGTCGATGCCGCCGCGCCGCGCGGCCGCGATCAGGCTCAGACTGCCCGAGACATTGTTGTCGTAGAAACGACCCGGCTCCAGAATCGACTCGCCCACCTCGATCAAGGCTGCAAAGTGCAGGACGCCGACGGGACGGTGGCGGCCTATGACCTCATCCAGTCGCGCGCCATCGCGTATGTCGCCGACTTCCAGCGGCCCCCACTGGACGGCTTCCGCATGTCCGTTCGACAGATTGTCGTAGACGACCGGGATGAAGCCCGCTGCAGCCAGGGCGAGGCAGCAATGTGACCCCACATATCCGGCGCCGCCCGTGACAAGCACGGTCCTGTTTACCGTCGCCGTGCTCATCCCAGATCATCCTGTCGCCAGTCGCCGCTGGGGCGCTTCTATCAACTCTTGGGTAAATCGCCAGTGGGACGGGCAGGAGGATCTCCACTCCGGCGCGGGCGGTCCACGACCGCCATGGCCGGACCGATGGTTCCCCGCTTGGCTTCGGCGGACGATCGGCGCAGAGCCTCTTGAGAGGGACCGGCCGAAGAATGAAGGGGGCCTGAACAGGTCCGCTGGCCCCGCTGGAGCCTGCGACGCCTCTGGCGCCTCGCCGGTCGCGCGTAACGGTATGGACATCTGGAACAGCCCTGATACGGAGACCCTCCCCCCCCAGCGAACAATGCTCGCTCGCAACAGATCGAACCGCCATGACCACCACGCCCGCGCGCCTGCGCAAGGCCGTACTGCCCGTCGCGGGCCTCGGCACCCGGGTCCTGCCCGGCACCAAGACGACCCCCAAGGAACTGCTGAACGTCGTCGACCGGCCGATCCTGTCCTACATCGTCGAAGAGGCGCGCGAAGCCGGGATCGAGCACATCGTCTTCGTCACCGGCCGCTCCAAGGGCGCCATCGAGGACTATTTCGATCATCAGATCGAACTGGAAGCTCAGCTTCAGGCCAAGGGCAAGACCGACATCCTGGAGATGATGAACGCCGAACTGGCCTCGGCCGGCGAGATGAGCTTCACCCGCCAGATGCAGCCCAAGGGCCTGGGCCACGCTGTCTGGTGCGCGCGCGACATCATCGGCCACGAGCCCTTCGCCGTCATCCTGCCCGACGTAATCGTGGATTCGCAGCCCGGCGCCCTGAAACAGCTGGCCCAGGTCTATGCCGAAACCGGCGGCAACATCATCGGCGTGGAATCCGTCCCCGAAGATCAGACCCACAAATACGGCATCGTCGATCCGGTCAGCCGCGACGGTTCGCGCATCGTCATGAAGGGCATGGTCGAGAAGCCCGCCGCCGGAACCGCGCCGTCCAACCTGTCGATCTCGGGCCGTTACATCCTGCAGCCGGAAATCTTCGACCTGTTGGCGACGCAGGAAAAGGGCGCAGGCGGCGAGATCCAGCTGACCGACGCCATGGCGCGACTGATGGCGGACCAGAGCTTCACCGCCGTCGAATACGAAGGCGTCACCCACGACTGCGGCGACAAGATTGGCCTGCTGCGCGCCAACGTCGCCCTGGCCCTGAAACGCCCCGACCTGGGCGACGCCGCGCGCGAGGCGATCGCGGGTCTGTTCTGACGGTGTACAATGCGAGACCGTGGAACCGCCGTCCGTTAATGGTTGAACAGCCAGTAAATCACCGCCGCCCAAACAAGGGCTGAGAATAAAGCGCCACCTCCCAGTCCGAGAAGACGCCATTTCCAGCGATGACGGTCATCATCCATGACTGGTCAACTCTCTGACTGTCCCGCCCGATCCATGGTCATCTTGCCGCGCTCCAGCTGAGACTCATCCCGTGCGAGTTTCGGTCTCAGCTTGACGCTATCATCGCTTGATTAGAGTCGCACAGCCCCGCTTGGTCGCTTTGCGCCCTGTCTTGTGGAGCGATAACACAACAACGCGAGCAGCCCTCTCCCATCGACCGCGCCTGCACGGGACTGGGGCGAGCAAGATCAACGGACTGAACCCACAAGCGGCGATCGCTCAAGGTCAATCCGTCCGCCGCGCCTTCTGGTCTGCAAGAGCTGGCGGGCCTCGCCGTCCAGCCTCAACCCCGTGAGCACGCCTGTCGCATAGGCTCCGGTGTCGATCCCGATCCGACGATGATCGGCGAAGACGGCGTCAGAGGGGGTGTGCCCATGCACCACGATCTTGTCGAAAGCCCGCGGATCCTCAAGAAAGCGACGCCGGATCCACAGCAGTTGCTGGGCGTCCTGCTCATCGAGCGCGACTCCCGGCTCGGCTCCGGCATGGACAAAAAAGTAATCACCAACCGAAACGCTTAACTTCAAGCCCGCCAGAAAGCGTTGATCCTGTGGCGTCAGGACTTCGGCCAGGGCGTCTCTCGCCGCTTCCCAGACGTCCGGACCATCCGAGAGTCCAGGAGGCTGAAGACCATAAGACGCCAGGGCCTCCCGCCCCCCGAACTCCGACCATCCGGCGCCAAACGCAGGATCGGCGAGGAAGGCCTGCATTCGATCCTCATGATTCCCCTTCAGGAAATGGAGGCTGAGACCCGCGCGTTCCTCAAGCGCTGCAAGATATCGCAGCACCCCTTTCGTGTCGGGCCCCCTGTCGATGTAGTCGCCCAGAAAGATCAGATGGGCGTGGGTCGCATTGCGCGTCTCGACATCCCCCAGCACGGCATCCACCAAGGTCGAAAGAAGATCGGCGCATCCATGCACATCGCCGACGGCCCAGACGAGGGTATCTGTCGGCGTCGATGGCGTTCTCGCCGGAGGCAATCCCTCGACGGGGTGGTGACGGCGTCCAAACATTCCCCGTTGATCCGTGCTTCGGACCGAAATGGCAAGCGCTCGGTCTAAAAATTCACGGCATCAACAGCTGATCCGAAGACGCTGGGACACTCAGTGTAAATCGCGAACCCGTATTAAGAAATAGGCAACCTCCTTTCTTCAAGAGTTATCAACGATCTTCGTAAGCAAGATCTTGAAGCGTTTCGATCATCAAGACGCCCTGGATAGGGAAGACTTGAGATAGTGCCCGCAATGCGCAGATCGCGACTACGCTTACCTCGCCTGGCGTTCGGAGCGGCGGCGTCGATCCTGGTTTTCGGTCCAGGTCAGGCTTTGGCGCAGGCGATGCCGGTGGGCGCACCGACAGCGGCGCCGGCGGGCTTCCTGGACTTTTGCAATCGCAATCCGCGGGACTGTCAGGAGCCGACCCGTTCCGTCGATGACACACGCGAGCAAGCGCAACGCCTGTTTTGGGCGAGCGTCTTCACGGACGCCGATCCTGAACCCGCGGCCGTTACCCGCCCATCGGGGACGGCCCGCGCCAGCGACCGCCGCCCCCCCAGGATCGCCGAGCATGCAATTGCGATGGGCCGTTCAGCACCTGCAGCCCCGGACCGGGAGCCCAGAGCCCTCTATGCTCACCCCGGCTTTACGGCTGATGCGGCGAAGGCGGTCGGCCGGGCCGCCCTGTCCTTGTCCGCTGTCGACCTTGCCCGTATCGACGCGATCAATCGGGGATTCAATCGATCAATCCGCCAGTCGCCAGACCGTCGCCAATACGGCGTCGGCGATTATTGGACGATCCCCGAAGGACGCGCGCCGCGCGGAGATTGCGAGGACTTTGTGCTGGCAAAGCGCCGTGCGCTGGTCGCCGCAGGCTATTCACCCACCCTGCTTTCCATCGCCCTGGTGATAACGCCCTGGGGAGAAGATCACGCTGTTCTACTCGTGTCGACGACCGACGGCGAACTCGTTCTCGACAACCTCACCCCACGCATCGAGAGGTGGGATCGAACCGGCTATCGATGGCTGAAACGCCAGACCCCGGGACACGCCCTGGCCTGGTCCGCCATCGGATGACACCGAGCTCTCGCGGGAAATCCTGCGCGAAGCCGGAAATCGTTTGATTCGCAGCCAAGCGTCGCGGTGTAATGACATCCAGCCTGCGCCAACGGATGCCTGACATGACCGAAGCCTCCGACTATCGGCGACGCCTCGGACGCCGCATCGAGAACGGCAGGATTCGTCAAGGCTGGTCCCGGGAACAACTGGCCGGTCACCTGAGCGTATCCAGCGTTGTTCTCCGCCGAATCGAGGAAGGTCTGACCAGCCTGCCTGCGGCCGATCTTGTGAAGATCGCCCGTCGCCTCGACCTGTCCCTGCATGAGCTCTTGGAGGAGCCTGTACTGGAAGCGCAGCCCGGCGCGGACCGCCTCGCCGCCGCTTGGTCGCTGATCGAACGGCCGCAAGATCGCAAAGCCGTTCTGGCGTTCGTTCAGGCGCTGGCCGAGAAGGATCGCTGAGACGGGGGTCGGCGACCCTTTCGTTCAACTGAGCAGAGTCGCCCGCAGGATTCGCGGCGAGCCGCCCGATCACGGCGCGCAGCGGGTTTCACGGGCACCTTCCGGCAAGTTTTCTGCAGGGCTTCCAGCATTCTTCCCGAATGGAGACGCGGATCGTGCCCACCCAGGTCAACCATGCCGTTACGTTGGCGCAGACAAGCCCGACCGACTGGGCGTGGCGCGTCCTCACGATCGACGGCGCAGAGGCGGTCGCGGGCCAGTCGACGCGAGAGGATGTGGCGCGCGAGCATGCGGAGTTTTTCAGGCGTTCGCTTGATCGACTGGCCCGTCGACGCTTGCGATCGGCCATGTGAAAAGGACGGATCTGCGCCCGGTCAGCTGATGAGTTGCGCCAAACGCAAACGGTCTTCCCGCGAACGTCTCGTCACAGCCAGGGCCAGATACATCAGTCTGACCAGACCGAACGGCGTCGCCTTGACGATCTCGGCCAGAAGCCGCTTATCGGGCGCCTGTCCACGAAGACGATTTCTGACCGCGAGATAGGCATACAGGGAGAGGGCGGCATCTCGGCGTTTCAGGACTTCGCCAGCCTGATCAGGCAGGAGAGCGAACGAGTTCAATATCCGGCTGTAGAGCAACGACAGGAAGCCGTACCGGCTGACAGTCGCCGGATTGTCCCAGCCCGTGGCTGAAAAATACAGATTGACGCCGACACCGCAGACGACGTTGGCGCACGTCGAGAACGCGACGGCTGTCCCCCGCTCGATCATCTCCAGCCACAGAAGATGATCTTCCCCCGCGCCCCTGAGCGTCTCGTCGAAGCGTGCGCCTCTGTAATGCGCCGAGACGAACACCACCGTCGAAGTCTGTCCAGGATAGGAGGTGATAAAGGCGTTGAACGCGGTTCGCGCCGGCATGATGAAAGTGTGCCGGTCCGCATCGAGCGCCTTGATCTCCGAAGTCGCCGCCCGGTCCGGCCATGTCCGCTCAAAGCCGATTTCCGGATCGCGTCCATTCGGACCAAACCGGATGTTGTCGCAGAAATAAAAGTCGGCGCCCGCCTCAAGGCAACGGATAGCGGTCTGAAGGTGATCGGCGGTCCATTCGTCGTCAGAATCCAGAAACGCCACATACTGAACATCGAGACCCTCCGCAAAATGCAATCCCGCATTCCGCGCCGCCGCTGGACCGGCATTGGGCTGTCGCAGCAGATGGAGATCGATGTGGCTGGGCAAGGCGACGCTGGCGATGTCATCGGCCGGAGATGCGGGAGACGTGTCATCAACGACGATGATGGCCAAGACCGCATCGTTCAGCGCCTGACCCGCGATCGATCGAAGCGCGCGGGCCAAGATGCCGCCGTCGCGCTGGTAGTAGGGAATGATGATCGCCACGCGAGACGGTGAGGGCCTGTCTCGCAACGGGGTCGGTTCAGGAGGCAGCATCTCGATCAACTCGCCGTTTCCGACCGGAATGTCGATGGCCAACCCCGCTTCGGGTAAAAAAGTGGCGTCGAGGCCGCACCTCGTGGAGGATTCGAGGGTGGTTCCGATCGATGGTTGCGCGCAAGCAATCGGTAGGCCTAAGGCTTGCAAGGTCTTTGGGACGGCTGTCGCCTTCGAAGGGCGGCGCAGAAGTATACCCGGATCCCATCCATGTCGTTGCAGAAGTCGCTCAGTTGGATGGCGATGGCGCAGGCCGCCTCGATCGTCCTGCAGTTTGCGGCCTCCGTGGTGCTGGCGCGTCTTCTGACGCCGCACGAGTTCGGCATTTTCGCCGTCGCCTTGGCGGTCTCCGGCGTGCTCTCATTGATCCAGGCGCTCGGACTGCAAGCATTGATCGTCAGGGAGCCCGACCTCCACGACGACGTCGTGACAACCGCATTCACCGTCAATGCCCTGATTGCTGTCGCGGTGACCGTCACCATGTTGGCGGCGAGCGTCGTCGGCGGAGCCTTCCTCCAGGAGGCCGGCGTGCGTCAGGTTCTGTCCGCCATTGCGTTCACGCCCCTCGCCAGCATCGCCGCCTTTCTGCCGATGGCCCAACTCGAACGCAGAAATCGGTTCAAGGAACTGGCCCTTTCAAGTGTGATCGGCGGCGTCGCGGGCGCTGGCACTACCGTTACGTGCACCGTGATGGGTCTCAGCTATATGAGCTTCGCCTACGGGCAGTGGGCGCAGAATGGAATATTCACCCTCGCCATCTGCATAGCCGGTCGCGCCTTCATTCGTTTCAAACCGGGATTCAGGGGTTGGCGACGGGTCGCGGATTTCGGCCTGCAGACACTCGCCGTCACAGGCGTCAGCGCGATCTCAGGCAAATTGTCCGATGTCGTCTTGGGCCGGTTTCTCGGCTTGAGCGCCCTTGGCCTCTACTCACGAGCCACCAGTTTGAACGGTCTGCTCTGGACGAATATCTACCTCGTCCTGGGACGGGTGCTTCTCGTGGATTTCGCCGAGATTTTCCGTCGTGGCGACTCGCTTCGCGACCGCTACATGCGCTCGATCGATATTATCTCCGTTATCCTATGGCCGGCTTTCCTCGGGCTCGCCATCGTGGCGCGTCCCTTCATCGCCGCCCTCTACGGCGAGAAATGGATCGCCGCCGCAGCGCCGCTCTCGCTGCTCGCCATCGCCTCGTGCATTCAGGTCTCGATCGCGATGGCCTGGGAGTTGTTCGCCTGCACGGACAATCTTCGAACCCAGACGAGACTGGAAATCCTCCGCGCGCTCATCGCCTTCGCAATGTTTTCGATTGGTTGTCTGATCAGCCTCGAAGCTGCGGCATTGGCTCGGGTGCTGGACGCGGTCGTGGCCTATGTCCTCTACAGACCCCACATCAATCGCATGACGGACACTCGGACGTCAGACTACCTTCCGATATATCTCAGAAACGCTGTCCTCGCCGCCGTGGCCGTAACGCCCAGTCTCGCCTATATGGCGGCGCGTGACTTCTCCGCCAGCATCTCCCTAGCCCCGATGTTCGGCACGATCGCGGCGGGCATCATTCTTTGGACAGTTTGCCTGATCGCCAGTCGTCATCCGCTCATCGACGAAGTGCGTCGAATTCTGAAATCGCGACGGCTGGTCCGATGACAACGACGGAAGTCGTTGCCGGCTTCAGTGATGCCGCAGGCGTCAGTGCATTTCGGACCGATGCATGGGCGGTGGCGGCTCGGTCATATCCAGGCTGTCGATCATGATGTCGATTTCCGCCTGCACAACATCGAGGTCACGCCCTTCGAACATCTGTTCGGCGGCCTCACGCCAAGCCGCTCGGAGCAACTCTCGGGCATCGTCGGGTAACATATCCTCGAGATAGTGGAGGCCGCGCTCCGCGAGCAGGCGCTGGGCGACCACGCCGGCGCGCGTCGCAATATCTCCTGCGGGGGCCGCGTCGCCGGCCGCACCTCGCTTCAGTGACTTTGTGCGCCTTGGCATGACGAAGGATGTCCCGGCTAGGCGTGTCCGCGCACAGCCGCGTCGGCCAGCACGCGCGCGCGGAAAGACTCGAGATCGAATCCGACTGTGTGATCATCGATCGCCAGAAGCGGCTCAACTGCCGCGGCAGCCACTACGTCGGCATGTATGTAGTCAGCGCCTTCGGCGTCCCCCGGAAGCGTCCAGGCTCGCAGACCACGATCATCATGCAACCGCGCGAGCGCCTCCAGCCGAAGCTGAATGGCAAAGGCATTAAGCGCTGCCTCATCCGCTTCGTCACGCTCCTCGAGTAGTCTGAACAGGCGGAAGGCGCGACCTTCGAACGAACCACGTTGATCCGCAGGCAGTTCGCCGATGGCTTCCAACGACGCCGCAAAAAGCTCGGGCGATACCTCGGCGCTCATGGCTCGATCCGTGAAGCTAGACATGCAGTTCCCCTGAACGGCTGTGGTTCACCAGTATGGGCGTAAAAGCCCGCTCGACTATGTCCGCACTCGAGGGCAACGCCAAGGCCACCTTCATTCACCACCGCTTGATGTCTTGCTTCTCCGCGGGATCCAAGAAAAACCGAAGTTCATAAGCGACCCATCTCACAAGGCTGTGATCGATTTCCTTACTCAGAACCAGATCGGAACAGGCCGAAACAGATCGAACAGGTCACCTATTCATTCCGTCCATCAGTTCTCTACGTCCGCCGGTTGCGGTTTATTTCCGTCGATGCTTGCTTGGTTGCAGTTCTGGTTCAGACGGAAAGGAGCGCCACATGGCCGGTCTACATCTTCACGGAACTGAGGAAATGCTGCTGACCCGCAAGGAAGCGTCCACCGAGCTTCTACGTATGGGCATCCGCCGGTCACCGTCGACACTGGCGAAGGTGTTCTGCACCCGGTCTGACGGACCGCCCTGCACCCACCTCGGGCGGACCCCCTACTACCCCAAGAGCCTGCTGCACGAGTGGGCGCGCAGCCAGCTCTCGGGCCTCCGGTCTTCGTCGAGCCAGCCTCGCCAGGCCGGACATTGGGGCGAGGCCGCTCACGAGGGCGCCTAGCTCCCCAGTCCATCGCGACAACTTCGGCCGCCCGGCGACCCGCCGGGCGGCCGTCTTTCAATGGGCCGTCTGTCCGTCTTCAACCGACCAGCCCGCGAGAGAGGCGGCGACGCTCTCGCTGATCCTGTCGGCGGCGGCACGGACCGGGTCGTCCGCCAGGTGGGCGTATCGACTTGTGGTGCTGACGTGACTGTGGCCGAGCAGCTTGCCGATGAGCTGAAGCCCTTCGCCGCCGGCCAGCCCGGCGCTCGCGAAGCTGTGCCGAAGGTCATGGATCCGCAGGTCTTCCATCCCGGCGCGTTTGCGGATGCCGACCCAGGCCCAGTCGAGATTGGCGATCGGACGCTTGGGATCCTTCCGATCCGGGAACACGTAGATGCTCCCGTTCGAGAGCAGGCCCTCGATCAGCTTCAGCGCCGCGCTCCCGAGACGGATCACCTTCGCCCCGGTCTTGGAATCCTCCAGCCGGAGCATCCCCATGGTGCGGTCGATCTCCGACCACTTGAGCCTGGCGATCTCGTTCTTGCGGGCGCCGGTCAGCGCCAGCAGGCGGATGATGTTGATGTGGCGCGGATCGCCCCCATGCTTCTCGAGCTCCGCCAGGACATCGCCGAGCCGGGCCAGTTCGGCCGGGGAAAGGAAGCGGTCCCGACGGTTGTCCTTGTAGCGTTTCACCCCTCGCGTGGGGTTGGTCTTCACGAACTCCCGCTCAACGGCGAACGTGAAGATACCGCCCAGCAGTCCGACCGTGCGCGAGGCCGCATGAATACCGCCGCGAGTGTGCGGCGTCGCCTCTCCACGAATGCGTCCCGACCCGACATCGACCATCAGCCGCTCGATGTCCGCTCGGCCGATATCGGTGACCTTCATCTTGCCCAGGCGGGGTTTGATGTGGCGGGCGATGCGGATGCGATCGATCCGAAGGGTCGTCGCTTTCTTCATCGTCACGCCCTCCTTCATGTAGAGGTCGCAGAGCTCCGACATGGTCAGTTCTTCGCGTCGTTCGACTTTGGTCCCCTGAGGGTCACCACCTGACGCGACTTCGGCCAGTACAGCGGCCGCTCGTTCGCGGGCTTCCTCGGCGGTCACGACGCCATGGCGAGCGATGTGAAGGAGGCGGTCAGCGCCGCCGATCGTCCTGTATCGAACGACGTAGGTTTTGGTATCGCTGACGGCGACGCGCACCCCGAAACCCTTGAGCTGCGTGTCCCAGAGGGTGAAGCGCACCCCTTCAGACGTCAGGGCGTCGACCAGGCGTTTGGTGATCTTTCCGGACCTCGGGTTCTGAACCATTCGATCTCTCCTCGGGCCCACGAGGGGTCCCGTTTCTGGTCCCGGTTTTGGTCACCACATGGTCACCAGCCGGGAGGATTTCGGAGGATAATCGAGAAATCAGCGGTAAAAGAACGAACCCTGAACCTGCCCACCACAAGGGTGTTTGAGCCATTTCGAGCAACTGAAAAGAACCCTAAGGTTCGAGCTCTATGTCCCAATAAAGGTAGTCCAGCCAGCTCTGGTGCAGATAGTGCGGCGGGAAGCGTCGGCCGGCGTCCTGAAGCTGCCAGGCGTTGGGGCGATAGGGTTCGCGGCGGATCGGCATCATGGCCTGGCGCGGCGTTCGCCCGCCCTTGGCCAGATTGCAGGGGCTGCAGGCCGCGACGATATTGTCCCACGTCGTGCGTCCGCCCTGTGAGCGCGGGATGACGTGGTCGAAGGTCAATTCAGCCGACTGACCGCAGTACTGACAGGCGAAGCCGTCGCGCAGAAAGACGTTGAAGCGCGTGAAGGCGGGGCTGCGGTCCTGATCCACATAGCTGCGCAGCGCAATCACGCTGGGAAGCTGCATCTCCATCGACGGCGAGCGGACGACCTTGTCATACAGGGACACCACGTCCACGCGGTCCTGATAGACCGCTTTGACCGCCTCCTCCCACGGCCACAGCGACAGCGGATAGTAGGACAGCGGCCGGAAGTCGGCGTTCAACACCAACGCGGGAAAACCGGAGGGTGGTCGATGGAGAACCTGCATCAGGCCCTCCCGCGCGGACGGGGGGATTTTGAGGCGACAGAGGTGAGGACACGTCTCCTTCCCTAGTCTTGGCCTTGGTCTTGTCGATTTAACCTAACCCTGATTCCCGCTCATCGCCATGACCAGTGTGCAGCGTTTTCGTGACGTCTTGGCTCAGACCCCGCGCGCGTGGGTCGGAAACCCCGGCAGGGTCCAGCCCCAGCGCAGGGCCGCCGCGCGCAGCAGGAAGCCGGACAGCGCCGCGACGATGGCGGGGGGCCAGACGCCGACGCCCGGCGCCCTCAGCACCATATAGACCGTCGCCGCCAGGATCGCGGCCGTGACGTTGATCTCTCGCCGCAGCAGGATCGACGGCTGACCCGCCAGGGTGTCGCGCACAACCCCGCCGAAACAGGCCGTCAGCGTGCCCATGACGATGCAGATCAGGGCCGGCGCGCCAGCCGCCTCGGCTTTTGCCGCTCCCATCACGCCATAGGCCGCAAGACCCACGGCATCCAGCCACAGCAGGGCGCGGAAACGCCAGTCGCGCTGTCCAACCAGCCACAGGGCCGTCGAGGCGAAAAGGCAGACCGCCAGATAGCGCCAGTCCTGCACCCAGAAGACCGGCAGGCCGAGCAACAGGTCACGCAACGTCCCGCCGCCCACGCCGGTGATGGCGCCGAAGAAGGCGAAGGTGACGACATCGTGCTTCTCCCGCGCGGCGGCCAGGGCGCCGGTGGCGGCGAAGACCGCCACGCCGGCGAAATCCAGCGCGGTCAACACGGTCTGCGGATTGCGCAGCGGTTCGGTCAGAGCGGGATCGAGCGGGGTCATGCCGGCGCATCCAGCGCGATCTCGCCGCGCTTCACGCCCGTATACCAGGCCCACAGAAGATGAGTGGCGACCGCACGATAGGGCCGCCAGATCTCGGCGCGGGCGTAAGCCCCCTTCTGATCGGACCGCACTTCTGCGCCGTCCGCCCAACGGATCGCCTCCTGCAAGGCCACGTCGCCGCCGGGGAAGACATCCAGCCGCCCCTCGCACATCATCAGATAGGCCTCGGCCGTCCACAGGCCCACGCCCTTCAGCGCCGTCAGGGACGCGATCGCCGCCTCGTCGTCCAGATTGGCCAAATGCTCCAGATCGATCTCGCCCGCGATCTGCGCCCGCGCGATCCCCTGACCATAGGTCGCCTTCTGCCGCGACAGACCCATGCCGCGCAGCTGATCCAGATCGTGCGCCAGCAACAGCTCGGGCGTGATGCCGCCCATGCCTTCGCGCAGCCGCGCCCAGACCGAAGCGGCCGAGGCCACCGACACCTGCTGCTCCACGATCATGCGGAACAAGCCTTCGAACCCGCCCACTCTCAACCGCCATTCCAGCGGCGGCGTCTGGGCGTCCACGCGCACGAGCGCCGGATCGGCGGCGACCAGCGCCTGGCGCGCGGCGGCGATGTCATCGGGCGTGGGTGCGAACGGCATTCGCCATGCTTACGGCCCGTCGCGCTTGTCGGAAAGAGCGGGGGCGCCGTTGAGGGCCGCAAACCGCTAAGGAGCGTCGTGATGTTCGCCACCCGCTTCGCCCCATCGCCTACCGGCCGCCTGCACAAGGGCCACGCTTTCTCGGCCCTGACCGCCTGGACGACGGCGAAGGCGGCAGGCGGGCGGTTCGTGCTGCGCATTGAGGATATCGATCCGACGCGATGCCGGCCGGAATATGAGGCGGGCATTCTGGAGGACCTGGCCTGGCTAGGTCTGGATTGGGAGACGCCGGTCCGGCGCCAGTCCGATCATCTGGCCGAGTATGCCGCCGCGATTGAGATTCTGCGGGCGCGAGGCCTGCTCTATCGGTGTTTCCGAACGCGCAAAGAGATCCTGAACGCCATCGGTGAGGCGCCTCACGGGACGATGGAGGCGGCGAGGCCCGGTCCGCATTCAGCCGACGAGGAGGCTCATCTGCTGGCCTCGGGTGCGGCGTTCGCCTGGCGGCTGTCGCTGGATCGGGCGCGGGAGGCCTTGGGCGAGGCGGCCTGGAACGGCCTGAGTTTCGTCGAGGAGGGCGAGGGTCCGAACGGCGAAAGCGGCGTCGTCGCCGTCGATCCCGAGGCGGCGGGCGATGTCGTCCTGGCGCGCAAGGATACGGGCGTCGCCTATCATCTGGCCGTGACCCATGACGACGCCTTGCAGGGGATCACCCATGTGATCCGGGGCCAGGACCTGTTCGAAGCCACGCACGTGCAGCGGCTGATCCAGACTTTGATGGGCTGGCCGGCGCCGACCTATCGTCATCACACCTTGCTAACAGGGCCGGACGGGCGGCGCTACGCCAAGCGCGATCGCTCTATCACCCTGGCCGAGCTGAGGGCCGGCGGATTGACGGCCGAGGGCCTGCGCGCCGAGCTGGGCTTCAGCTCCGCCGGCTGAAGATGCGCGAGGCGCCGTAGCCAGTCAGGGCGGCCAGCACGACGCACAGCACGCCGTACAGCCACGGCCGACGGTGGGCGAACTCATAGATGTCGCGCTCCAACCCGACCTTCTCGACCGTCAGGGTCAGGTTCGACACCGACTGCGGCTCGCCGTCCTGAAACAGCCACACCTCGGCGTAGTATTTTCCGGTGGGCGCGACGGTCGGCAGTTTGACCTCGGCGCGGAACAGGCCCCGGTCCACGAACTCGACCCCTTCGGAATCGGTGTCATAGAGGGCGGCGGCCTCCTTCAGCCGGATCACCGCGCGGCGCCAATCCAGATAGTCGTCGCCCAGACGGCTGACGACCACATCGCGCACGCCGTAGCGGGTGACGGTGCGGCTTTCCTCGGGCGCGTCGATGCGCAGGTGATCGACGCCGACGCCGAGGCGGCGCAGTTGGCCGAAGTCGGCGATGTCGCTGAGCGGGCGCGTCGAGGCGGTCATGTAGAAGCCGGGCGCACCCTCGAACAGCACGGGCCGGCTGTTCAGCCAGACACCGGACGTGCGCGTCTTCTTGACCAGGCGGATCGGCGCGTCCGGCCCGCGCACCACGACCACCACGTCGGCAGGTTCGGGCGTCGGATTGAACACCGCGCCGTACAGGACGATGGACGCGCCCCGGAAACTGCTATCGACCCGGACCTGGGCGTCGGTCAGGGCGGCGGCGACGCGCAGGTCGCCGGTCGTCGCTTCGGACCGATCGAGCGGCGGGGCCGCAACAGCGGGCGGAGGGGGAGGAAGCGCCTGCATCAGTCGGCGATCCCCGGCGCGATCATGAAGATGTCGTTGGGCCGCACGAACAGATCCAGCCCCATCTGGATCCCCACCAGCAGCACGATCAGGCCCAGCGCCGCCCGCAGTTCCTCGGCGCGGAACCGCCCGGCGAAGCGCGCGCCGATCTGGGCGCCCACCACGCCGCCCAGCAGCAGGATGGTGGACAGGACGATGTCGACCGTCTGGTTGCGCCCGGCCTGAAGAATGGTGGTGATGGCGGTGGTGATGATGATCTGGAACAGGCTGGTGCCCACCACCGCGCCCGCGCGCATGCGCAGGATATAGAGCATGGCCGGGACCAGGATGAAGCCGCCGCCCACCCCCATGATGGCCGACAGGACGCCTGCGAAGACGCCCAGGCCGAACGGCGGCAGGGCGCTGATATAGAGCCCCGACTTGGGGAACTTCATCTTCAGCGGCAGGCCATACAGCCACATCGGTCGCCGACGCTGCTTGTGCGGCGCGGGCAGCCCCCGGCGGCGGCGCAGGATTTCGGTCAGGCTCTCGTTCAGCATCAGAATGCCGATCGCGCCCAGGAAGACGAGATAGGACAGGGCCACGACCAGATCGGCCTGGCCCAGCAGGCGCAAGTAGCGAAACAGCTCGACCCCCGCCAGGGCGCCGGCCGCGCCACCGGCCGCCATCACCGACCCCATCTTGAAATCGACCGAACCCGCCCCGGCATAGCGGATGACGCCCGACGTCGAGGAGGCCACGACATGGCTGGCCTGGCTGGCGACGGCGACGGTCGGCGGGATGCCCAGGAAGACCAGGATCGGCGCCATCAGGAAGCCGCCGCCGATGCCAAACAGGCCGGACACGAATCCGACTACCGCCCCCAGGATCACCAGGGTCGGCCAGTTCACCGAAACCTCGGCGATCGGCAGATAGATGTCCAAAGGACGCGCCTTCGGCTGGAGCGGACACAAGAATCGCCGTCAGGCGGGCGAGGTCGGGGACGACCGGGCGACCGATAGCCGCCCGGCGCCTGGGAATCTAGCCTGTCGCTTGAGTCTGGGCCTGCGACTGGGCCACGAAGGCGTCGGCGGCGGTGCGGGCCGCGCGCTGGGCCGTG